>CAYPKL010000370.1:0-5176 GCA_964411285.1 uncultured Rikenellaceae bacterium | reverse complement strand
TTTGCCGGATCGGGACTCTCAGTTCTGGAGATTTCTCATCGCAGCAAGGAGTTTGTAGCATGTATGAATGATACAATTTCGCTTGTAAAAGAGCTTCTGGAAATTCCCGCAGGATATCAGGTCATATTTCTCGGTGGCGGCGCCAGCCTTCAGTTTGCAATGGTCCCGATGAATATGATGAATAATAAATCAGCATATCTTAATACCGGGGAATGGGCCGGTAAAGCTATGAAAGAAGCCAAACTATTTGGAGAAGTGGTGGAAGTAGCATCTTCAAAGGATAAGAATTTCAATTTTATCCCGAAGAATTATACGGTACCCTCTGATGCCGATTATTTTCATGTAACAACAAACAACACGATTTTTGGGACAGAGATGAAATCAGATCCGGTCGTCACTGTTCCTCTCATAGCCGATATGTCCTCTGATATTTTCAGCCGTCCCGTCGATGTATCAAAATATTCAGTCATCTATGCCGGAGCTCAGAAAAATCTGGCTCCTGCCGGTGTTACTCTTGTCATAATAAAAGAAGATGCTCTTGGAAAAGTAGTGCGACCTATCCCCACAATGCTCGATTACAGGACACATATCAAGGGAGAATCAATGTTTAACACACCTCCGGTTTTTGCAGTTTTTGCAGCACAACAAACGCTGAAGTGGCTAAAGGATCTTGGCGGCGTAAAAGCTATCCAGAAAAGGAATATTGAAAAAGCTCAGATGCTGTACGATGAAATAGACCGCAACAGACTGTTTGTTCCGACAATAAAAGATCCCGATGACCGTTCGCTGATGAATATATGTTTTGTAATGGCAGAAGGGTACATGGAACTTGAAAAACCATTTTCTGAATTTGCCAGATCGAGGGGAATGCTGGGTATTGAGGGCCACCGTTCAGTGGGGGGATTCAGGGCCTCTACCTATAATGCGCTTCCGAAAGAGAGCGTTCAGGCTCTTGTTGATACAATGAAGGAGTTTGAAACTAAAAACTAATTCATGTCTGATCATGGCGGAGTTGGATTTCCGCCAGTTTTTAAATTGACTTTTATGAAAATACTTGTAGCGACAGAAAAACCATTTGCCCCGGCAGCTGTCAGCCAGATACGCACAGTTGCCTCAACAGCGGGCTTTGAAATCTCATTTCTCGAAAACTATAGTAGCACGCAGGAATTACTTTCAGCCGTTTCAGATTCCGATGCTTTAATTGTCCGGAGTGATTTAGTCTCCTCTGAAGTGCTTGATGCTGCCGGAAAATTAAAGATTGTTGTAAGGGCAGGAGCGGGGTATGATAATCTGGATCTGGACGCCTGCACCCGGCATAATGTAGTAGCTATGAATACTCCAGGGCAGAATTCAAATGCAGTCGCCGAACTTGTGTTTGAAATGATGCTTTATCACGTCAGAGGCGGATTCAACGGCCAGTCAGGAACTGAATTGCGTGGTAAAAATATTGGTATTCATGCCTTCGGAAATGTAGGAAAATATGTGGGAGAGATTGCCAGGGGATTCGGCATGATCCCATATGCTTTCGATCCATTTGTTAAAGATGAGATTATTAAATCTTCGGGGATAGCAGTCTGTAAAAGCGCTGAAGAACTCTATTCTGCCTGCCGGTTCATTTCCCTGCATCTGCCCGCTAACGACAAAACAAATAAGTCGGTCAGTTATGACCTTCTGGCAAAGATGCCCTCAGATGCAGTTCTGGTAAATACCGCCCGGAAAGAGATAATTGATGAGGATGATCTTCTGAGAATATTTGAAAAACGACAGGACTTCAGTTACCTGTCCGATGTGGAACCTGACTGCAAACCTCAGTTTGAAGAAAAGTACAGTGGCAGATTTATCTTTACAGAGAGAAAAATGGGAGCCCAGACTGAAGAGGCCAATATCAATGCAGGAATTGCCGCTGCAAAACAGATAGTTGATTATTTTACAAATGGAAACCAAAAGTTCAGACTTAATAAATAAAACGCCCAGCGTCCGTTGCCTGTCGCCCGTCGCCCGTCGCCTGTCGCCTGTCGCCCGGCGCCTGTCGCCCGTCGCCCGTCGCCCGTCGCCTTTTTAATTAGCAGTATTATTAAACATATTAATAGCTTATATCATTCTAAATATCGTTACAGATGACTGTTGTTAAACCCTTCAGGGGACTAAGACCCCCTTGTGCTATAGCCAAAGATCTGGCCTGCCTGCCCTACGATGTTATGAATTCTGACGAAGCCGCAAAGATGGCGCAGGGAAAAGAGTGTTCACTTCTTCATATTACAAGGTCTGAAATAGATCTCCCGCCCCATACCGATATTCATTCCGATAGAGTTTATAATAAATCAGTTGAGAATTTTGCCAGGTGGCAGAAAAAGGGATGGCTGGTGCAGGATAAAAATCCGCATTTTTATATTTATGCCCAGACAATGAAAGGCAGGACACAGTATGGAATAGCAGGGTGCGCCTCAGTGGACGATTATCTTAATGGAGCTATAAAAAAGCATGAGCTTACGCGACCGGATAAAGAGCAGGACAGAATGATACATGTACGTGTCAACAATGCAAACATAGAACCGGTATTTTTTACTTATCCTGCCGTTGATGAAATAGATAAAGCAGTTGAAACCATTGTTTCCAATAATAAGCCTGAGTACGATTTTATCTCCGGGGACAAAATTGGTCACCATTTCTGGGTAATAAAAGAATCTGAAACCAACAAGCTTATAGAACGGCTTTTTAAGGAAAAAGTTCCTTATACTTATGTAGCTGACGGTCACCACAGAACGGCTGCAGCCGCCCTGGTAGGCAGGGAAAAAAGAGATAATAATCCCCTTCACAGTGGAACCGAAGAATATAATTACTTTCTGGCTGTCCATTTTCCTGATAATCAGCTTAAGATACTGGATTATAACAGGACTGTAAAAGATTTGAACGGGCTGACAGATAATGAGTTCCTTCAGCAGCTTAATGAAGGATTCATTGTAAAGGAAAGGGGAAGCAGGGTATACAGGCCGTCAAAGCTCCATACATTTTCGATGTACCTTAATGGCAAATGGTACAGCCTTACGGCAAAACCCGGAACATATGATGACAAAGATCCTATCGGCGGACTTGATGTAACAATACTGACGAATCAGATCCTTACACCAATACTTGATATTCAGGATCTCAGGCGTTCAAAACGCATTGATTTTATCGGAGGAATCCGGGGACTTGGCGAATTGAAGGATCGCGTCGACAAAGGCGATATGAAAGTGGCTTTCGCACTTTATCCGGTTTCAATGAAGCAGCTGCTCATAATTGCTGATTCAGGGAACATAATGCCTCCGAAAACTACATGGTTTGAACCTAAATTGCGAAGCGGACTTGTAATCCACCTTTTAAGTTAAGATTGGGAGTTTTTAAGCGATCCTTTGTGCGACCTTAGTGGAAACCTTTGAGCACCTTTGTGGTTAATGGATTGTAAGAAATGAACCGGATAGCATCAAATATTAAATCCCTTCTTCAGCAGATACCACCATCTGTTAAGCTGGTTGCAGTTTCTAAAACAAAACCGGTACATGATATCCTTGAAGCTTACAATACAGGACAGCGACTCTTTGGAGAAAACCGTGTTCAGGAACTGTTGCAGAAAAGAGACCTTCTTCCTGCTGATATTGAATGGCATCTCATTGGTCATCTCCAGAGCAACAAGGTTAAATATATTGTCCCTTTTATTGGCATGATCGAATCGGTGGATACCTTCAGGCTTCTTAAAGTGATTGATTTAGAGGCCGGGAAAATAGCAAGGACAATAGATTGTCTCTTGCAGATCCATATTGCTGAAGAAGAGACAAAATTCGGATTCAGCATGAATGAGATTTCTGAAATGGTTGAAAGCGAAGAGTTTAAAACACTCGGTCATGTAAGGATATGTGGTCTTATGGGTATGGCAACCTTTACAGATGATACTTTTCAGGTAAGAAAAGAATTCAGATTTCTGACCGGCTGCTTTAATGAGCTTAAATCAAAGTATTTTGCAGTAAACCCGTGTTTCAGGGAGATATCGATGGGAATGTCGGGCGATTTTTTGATTGGAATCAGTGAAGGAAGTACTATTGTGAGGATCGGAAGCCTTATATTTGGGAATCGGAAATAATAATAATATTAATGCTTATCGAAAATGAATAAACTTCAGACAAAATACCTGGGATTAACGCTTAAAAGTCCGTTAATAGTAAGCAGCAGCCGACTTACATCAACTGCAGGCCAACTAAAGGAAGCTGAAGACAGTGGCGCCGGAGCCGTTGTCCTGAAATCACTCTTTGAAGAACAGATTAACTCTTATATTAATTCCATTCCTTCATCACACAGCTACCCTGAAGCCGATGACTATATCTCAAATTACATTAGTTCAAACTCTGTCGACAATTATCTCGATCTTATAAGAAATGCAAAAAAGAACCTGAACATTCCCGTAATTCCCAGTATTAACTGCTATACATCCAAAGGGTGGATGGGATTTGCAAAGAAAATGGAGGATGCAGGCGCTGATGCAATAGAAATTAATGTCTTCTTTATGCCTGTCGACAGAAAGAAATCATCTTTCGAGTCGGAAAAACTCTATTTTGAACTGATTGAAAAACTAAAGAATACGGTCAAAATACCTATTGCTATGAAAATAGGTTACCGGTTCTCCAATATCCTGTATATGATCGATCAGTTTTATAACAGAAGCATTGAAGGTGTTGTAATGTTCAACAGGTTTTTTGAACCTGATATCGATATTAATAAGATGGAAGTAGTTCCTGCATCAATCTTCAGCCAGGAAAATGAAAGGCGGTATGTATTAAGATGGATTGGCATGGCCAGCGCCCAGGACATTAAGATTGACATTTCGGCTTCAACAGGAGTTCACTCCGGTCAGGATGCTGTCAAATATCTTCTTGCCGGTGCAAAAAGTGTTCAGGTCTGTTCAGTCCTTTATGAAAAGGGAATCGGTTTTCTCAAAACTATGAATGAACAGATTGAAAACTGGATGGATAGTAAAAAGTTCACCAACATAAATGATTTCAGGGGTAAGCTGAACTATCTCAATTATGAGAAACCTGCAGTATTTGAGAGAACCCAGTTCATGAAGTACTTCTCTTCATACGAATGATAAATTGGGTGTTAATAGAGTCCTTTGAGAGCCTTTGTGTTAAACTTTGAGCACCTT
>CAYPKL010000369.1:0-3988 GCA_964411285.1 uncultured Rikenellaceae bacterium | reverse complement strand
GTTCGGCCTGCCGAGGTTCGTTCCCGAGGTGATCGGCGGGATGCCCGACCACCGCACCGGGGAATCCACCATGGATCTGCAGATGATCCACGCCATCGCACCGGACGCCAGGCTGGTCATGGTCAACGCGCGGCCCACCGTGGAGGGCGGGGCCGCCTACGAGAAGCTGGGCAAGCTGATGGAGTCGGTGGACCGGCAGTTCCCCGGGGCGGTCTGGAGCTTCTCCATCGGATGGGGCTGCGACCGGTTGATGACGGCCGCCGATCTGGCCCCGGTCCGCTCAGCGCTGTCGGCCGCCCACAAACGCGGAACAACGGCGTTCAACGCCAGCGGCGACCTGGCCGGCCTGGAATGCCGCGGCGGCAAACGCTGGTCGGACCCACCCAGCCCCGACGACGTCGGCGTGGATGCGGTGTCCTCGCTGCCGGAGATGACGTCGGTCGGTGGGACCACTTTGTCCACCGACGCCGACGGCCGGTGGCAGGCCGAACAGGCCTGGTACGACGTGCCGCTGACCCAGGGAACAGCCGGCGGGGCGTCGCAGTTGTTCGGGCGGCCGAGTTGGCAGAGCGTCGGCGTGTCCGCCGGCCTGCCGGACCGCCGCCTGGTGCCCGACATCGCCGCGGTCGCCGACCCGTTCACCGGGGTGAAGTTCGTGTTCGGCGGCGAGGTGGTCACCGGCGGGGGCACGTCGCAAGCCGCCCCGGTGTGGGCCGGTCTGGCCGCCATCATCAACCAGCTGCTGCGCCAGCAGGGCCTGGCCCAGCTGGGCGACCTCAACCCGTTGCTGTACCAGGTGGCCAAGGGTGCGGCGGTCCCCGGTTTCCGCGACATCGAACTCGGCGGCAACGCGATCAGCCCGAGCGGCGTCGGCTACGACATGGTGACCGGCCTGGGCAGTCCCAACGTCGAGAACCTGGTGAAGAACATCCTCCTGGTCCGCACGGCGGGGCGATGAACAGCACGGAATCTCCTGTGCCGCAGAGCGGTTCCGACGAAGACGCCGCCGAGAACTCCTTCGAGGGTTACGCCGTGCCGCCGGGCCGCTACACCGCAGACCCCGGCCGCGGGCCGCGCTACTTCCTGACACTGGGCGTGTGGGCGCTGGTCTTGGCGACCGGACTGATGGTGCTGTCCATCGTGGACGGTCAGGTGTCCGACGTGCCCAGCCGCTACATCTGCCCGCCCGATTGCGGCAGACCCCCAACCGGGTTGCCGGTGGCGACCAATCCGCGGTTCACCTCGGCCGACTCGGCGTTCTCGGTGTCCTACCCGGCACCGAGTGCGGCCTACGACGTGAGTCTGGAAGCCAACGGGGTGACGGCCACCCTGACCGTCGGCGATGGCGGAACCCTGCAGCTGTTCAGCCAGCCCGCCGACGGCCGCAACGCCGAACAGATCGCCGCGTCGTTGATGCAAGACGGATTTCCGGATGCGGTGATCGTCTACGAACTGCCCAACGCAACAGTCGGCTATCAACCCGGCTACGGGGCGGTGGCCAACTTCCAACCGCTTGCCGCCTCGAATCAGTCCGACTTGTTGCGGGTCATCGTCATCGTGGCGGTCAAGAACGACCTGGCCCTGGTGGCCTCCGCCGTGGGCCCGTTCCGGCAGTTCACCCCGAGCGTCGGCCCCGGTCCGCCCTCACCGGCGAACCTTCAGATCGCCCAGGACATGGGCAAGTACGTCAACAGCTTCAGTTGGCGGGGCGACCCGCCGCGTTGACACCGGCGGCTTCAAACCTACGGCGTCCCTAGCTGGTTGGGGGGCGACGGCTCGTCGGGCCCAGGGATGGACTCCCCGTCGGGGTCCGGCGGCGGCTGGCGCTTCAGCCAATCTTTAAGCCGGAACAACTGACTGGCAACCAGCCCCATACCCACCAGCAGCACAGCGCCGATGATCAACGCAGTCGACATGTCCGCACCTTCCGTCAGCTGCCCGCATTCGGATCGCAACTATCCTCAGTCCAGTGTCCCAGGCCTCCGGTGATGACGTGCGCGCGGTGCGTGCACGGCTGGACGGACTGACCCTGCGCGACGCCGCTCGGCTGGGCCGCAAGCTGAAGTCGCTGCAGAGCCCGGTCGACGCCGAGAAGATGGCGGCGCTGAACCGCCAGATCGACGTCGCACAGGCCGTGGTGGCCGCCCGCGAGGCGGCCGTGCCGGCGATCAGCTACCCCGACCTTCCGGTCAGCGCGCTGCGCGGTGAACTGGCCGACGCGATCGCCGCCCATCAGGTGGTCATCGTGGCCGGGGAGACCGGCTCGGGCAAGACCACCCAGTTGCCGAAGATCTGCCTGGAGATGGGCCGCGGGGTGCGCGGCACCATCGGCCACACCCAGCCCCGGCGGCTGGCCGCGCGCACCGTCGCCGAGCGCATCGCCGCCGAACTCGGCAGCCAACTCGGGGAGGCCATCGGATACAGCGTCCGATTCACCGACCAGGTCAGCGACCGCACCCTGGTGAAACTGATGACCGACGGCATCCTGCTCGCCGAGATTCAACGCGACCGCCGGCTGCTGCGCTACGACACACTCATCATCGACGAGGCCCACGAACGCAGCCTCAACATCGACTTCCTGCTGGGCTATCTGCACCAGCTGTTGCCGCGCCGGCCCGACCTGAAGGTCATCATCACCTCCGCCACCATTGAGCCGCAGCGGTTCGCCGCGCACTTCGCCGCAGCCGACGGTCCCGCTCCGATCGTGGAGGTGTCGGGGCGGACCTATCCGGTTGAGATCCGTTATCGCCCTTTGGAACTACCGCCGATAACCGATGACTCCGACGACCCCGACGACCCCGACCATGAGGTGGTCCGGGTTGAGCCGCGTGATCAGACCGAGGCGATCATCGATGCGCTGCAGGAACTTGCGGCGGAGCCGCCAGGGGATGTGCTGGTGTTCCTCTCCGGTGAGCGGGAGATCCGCGACACCGCCGAAGCGATCAGTGCGGCCTTCCGGAGCCGACAGCGCGACGTCGAGGTGCTGCCGCTATACGCCCGGCTGCCGACCGCCGAGCAGCACCGGGTCTTCGTCCCGAACACCAGCAGGTTGACCCGGCGGGTGGTGCTGGCCACCAACGTCGCCGAGACGTCGCTGACAGTGCCGGGTGTCCGCTACGTCATCGACCCCGGCGCGGCGCGGATCTCGCGGTACAGCCGTCGAACCAAGGTGCAACGGCTTCCGATCGAACCCATTTCGCAGGCCTCCGCCGCGCAGCGGGCCGGGCGGTCGGGGCGTACCGCACCGGGGGTCTGCATCAGGCTCTACTCCGAACAGGATTTCCTGGGCAGACCCCGCTACACCGATCCGGAGATCCTTCGGACCAATCTGGCGTCGGTGATCCTGCAGATGGCCGCCCTGCACCTCGGCGACATCGGCGACTTTCCCTTCCTGGACCCGCCGGAGCGGCGCAGCATCAACGACGGAATCCAGGTGCTGCAGGAACTCGGCGCGTTCGACGCCGCCGGTCACATCACCGACATCGGCCGACGGTTGGCCCAGTTGCCGGTGGATCCCAGGCTGGCGCGGATGATCCTGCAGGCCGACACCGAGGGCTGCCTGCCGGAGGTGCTGGTGCTGGCCGCCGCGCTGTCCATCCCCGACCCTCGGGAGCGGCCCGCCGACCGGGAGGAGGCCGCTCGCCAGAAGCACGCCCGTTTCGCCGACGAGACCTCCGACTTCATGTCCTACCTGAACCTGTGGGGGTACCTGCGGGGTCAACGTAAAGAGCTGTCCGGCAGCGCATTCCGGCGGATGTGCCGGCAGGAATTCCTGCACTACCTGCGGATACGGGAATGGCAGGATCTCACCGGTCAGCTGCGCGGTATCGCCGCCGGGATCGGACTTCGGGCCGGCCCGGATTCCGTCGAGCCGGCCGACCCGGCGCGGGTGCATGCCGCACTGGTCGCCGGGCTGCTGACCCACGTCGGACTCCGCGAGGGCGACACCCGGGAGTACCTGGGGGCACGCAACGCCAGATTCGTGCTG
>CAYPKL010000368.1:0-2563 GCA_964411285.1 uncultured Rikenellaceae bacterium | reverse complement strand
ACAGCCGGCTCAAAGTAATTAATTAATATCTGCATTCATAATGCTTAAGAAAATCTTATTTTTTTGTAATTTGCGCCGCCAAATTCAGGGAGAGATGCAAGAGCGGTTTAATTGGCACGCCTGGAAAGCGTGTGTACCTCAAAAGGGTACCGGGGGTTCGAATCCCCCTCTCTCCGCAAAGCCAAAATAAATACCGCCATCAGGCGGTATTGTTTGTTTTACCGAAGTTACGAAGAAAGCTCGCTTTCTGAAGTAAATGAAGATAAAACAAACAAAACCCGACAGGGTTTATTTTGGCTTTGCTGGGATCCATCCCGGGGATCACCGACGATCTGCCGGCAGGCAGAGTGGAGGTAATCCCACGGACCGGGGGTTGCCATCCCTTCTGATTATGCCTGTTCCCTTAAGGAGTCAGGGTTATTTAAATGTTAAATTATCAGGATCTTGTCTCGTGTCGAAAATCCTTAAGATATCTATCTCCGATTTATTATCTCTGTAAAATAATGTGTTATGTTTTGTAAGGACACATTTTCTGATCTTACCATTTTTAAGTATAATTGGAAATTGTTTTGGATTTTTATAAATCTGATAAAGAATATTGTCAGTTATGTCAATAAATTGATTAGCTACTAAATATCCTCAGTTGTCAGATAAATAATCAAGAATTTTTGAAAAGTCCTGTTCAGATAATGGAGACCATAGAATCTGCTTAGGCATGAGAATATTTCTTTCGGAATTTGTCTATGACAATTTTGTTTGGAATTCCTTTTCCAGATTCGATTTCTTTTATGGCTTCAAAAATTCCCTGTTTCTGATTTTCGGATAATTTTTCCCAATCAGAAATATCTTTCCCCCCATTTACATAATTAGTAAATAGTCCGTAAATCTCCTCAAGTTTGCTCTTTTCCAGATTATCAATCTGGCGGAAAATCCTGAGTTTTAAATCGGAAACCGTCATAGTATAACTTTTTTCAAAGATAATAAAAAGTTTGCCAAGGGGCAAGAAGGGTGAACAATGTATGCCCAGCAGTTACATCGGGATCGCCTGAGGTAATCCCCCATCACTCCCCAAATCCCTTCCCCAGGAGTGAGGTACTTAAAACAGACCACCACCTGTCTTAAATAACTCCAGACACCCTTAGAGGGGCAAATAAATATTCATTTAAGTCTAACATCCGTGCATATCAAAATACGATTAATTATATATCAATATTTTACTTTTTAATGAGCAATTTTTTTTGCATGTTCTCCCTGCATTTCTTAAATTTGTAATCGCTGCTTAAATTGGAATAAATATGTCATTCTGCACACTGATTCTCTATCAGTTGTCATATGATGGCAAAGATTGTTTTCCATTCCTGAGATTTGGAAAGGAAAACCCTCATTTTCAATACTCTGCCTTAATCACTGACTACTTCATTCCGGCAGTTAAAAAAGCTTCAGGGAAACATTATTTTATTAATTTTTACCTGATAATGGGTTTGTGGATATTATCTCCAAATACAATTTCCGGTCAATGTGATATTTTTACAGGCGGCGCCTCAATCACTTCGATAACATGCTATGGAAGCAATGGCATTGTAACGGTGACATCTTCAGGCGGATATACTCCTTATACATTTACTTTTGGCGCCCTTCCCCCAGTCACTACAAACAACACATCACAAACCTTCGATGTGCCATCGGGTACCGGGTATATCTGGAGTATTGAATCTGATGGCTGCGCAATTATCTCCGGCACCCTTGATCTTCCTCAACCTGATGAATTAAACGCGGTTATCTCATCATCCACCCCTTCCTGCTTTAACCAGTCAACCGGAACTGCAGTAATATCCGCAAGCGGAGGCACTCCGCCTTACCTTTACAGTGAGGACGGGATTAATTATAACAGTTCTCCGATAATGACCGGTCTGCCAGCAGGTAACCATGTATTTTTTATCATGGACAGTAACGGTTGCATAGGTACTGTTTCAGTTGAAATTGCTTCATTACCATCCTTAAATCCCGGCGCCCACAACAATGTTTCTATTACCGTCTGTCCGAATTATAATCCCGATGTCCTGACCTTCACAACACCTGTAACGGGAGGCTCCGCACCTTATTCTTACCAGTGGTATTTAAATGGTAATCCAATTGCCGGGGCTTCAAACTCTGTTTATGATCCGTTAAACTTGTTGAATCCCGGCATCTACACTTATTATTGCACAGTTTCGGACGGATGTGGTCAGGCTGAAAATACTTCAGCCAAAATTATTACAGTGGTCGATGAAGCCAGTATTACTATATCAGGAGGTGGCACTTATTGCCAGAATGAATTTGTGACACTGACCCCGGAGGTTACAGGAGGAACAGGTACAATAATATACCAGTGGCAGGAAAGCCCTGATAACAGTACATGGACCAGCATCAGCGGTGCAACCAATGCTGTTTTCAATCCGCCCACCAATGCTGCAGGACAATACTACTATCGTGTCGATTTAACTGTTAACGGGGCCGCCTGTAATGATTCATTATCAAATTCCCAAACGGTGACTGTCAATCCATTACCGGTAACATCAGCTAT
>CAYPKL010000367.1:0-13573 GCA_964411285.1 uncultured Rikenellaceae bacterium | reverse complement strand
ACCGTAATGCCTGAAAATGCAGGACCTTTGAAAAAACAACTTGTATGCTATAACAGATCTGACCTGAAAAATCCTGTCTGGACCAGTGGAAAAGACAGAAGATTCGGAAGAGGTCTGGGCCCTTTTATCGTTAAAGATGATAAAATGCTCCTGCTTGACGATGATGCCAATTTATATTTATTTAAGCTTGAAGGCTCCCAGGCTTCTCTTATATACCAGCACAGGATAATTAAAGGAATTGAAGCCTGGGGACCAATGGCAATCGCGGGAAACTACCTTATAATGAGGGATGCGAGAAATTTAATCTGTCTTTTCATCGGAAAAAACAACCAGTCATGAATAAGAAATTAACGGCTTTCTTTTCATTGATGATTATTCTGACTTTTATAGGATATATCATTTATGATGCCACAACCAACACTGACAAACAGGATGCATCGCAGATAGTTCAGGACACTATATATAATGACGCATGGACAATCAACAGAACATACCTTTTAACCGGGGGAAAACTGACTTCAGTGGCAGTATCAGCTGAAGGAACAGTTTATCTTGGTGGTGAATCTTTCATAAAATCTTTAAATACCGATTTGTCAGAATTATGGAGTCTCAAAACAGATATGAAAATCACTTCGGTTGCAGTGTCGGGCGATACTGTTTTTGCTTCAACACCTGAAACCATTCTCCTTTTTTCAACTTCCGGTAAATTAATAACCGAATGGGGACCTTATGAGGGAAACAGCATTATAACATCAGTGTCAGCCAACAAAGAACTGGTTGCTTTTGCCGATGCCGGAAATGAAAGAGTTTTTCTCCTTGAAAAGAATGGAGAACTTCATTCAATGATGGGGCAATCGGAAGAAAAATTTGTTATTCCCAGCCCATATTTTGATGTTGCATTGTCAGGCGAAAAATTATTTATTGCAAATACGGGCTACAGGAGTATTGAGACATGGACTGCAGAAGGGAAGAAATTGTCGGAATTCGGTGAACCGGGAACTGCTCCCGGAGCTTTCTGCGGATGCTGTAACCCTGCCCATTTTGCGGTTATTCCTCAGGGATTTGTTACCGCGGAGAAAGGTATTAACAGGTTAAAAATTCTTGGACCAGGCGGCGATTTCATTGAGTTTGTTTCATCGAAAAACGATTTTGTTCCATCCATCCCGCTTGATGTTGCTTCGCATGATGGAAAAACAATTTACGCGGTAAATAGTGCTGATACATCACTTTATATATTTAAGCAAAAATGATGGCGAGAAGTGAATTCTTAAGAAAGGTAATACAAGCGGGTCTGGCGGCATTGCTTGCGCTAATTGTATTTTCTCTCGGGAAGAGAGTGGTTACGGGAAAAGAGTGTTCTGAGTGCCCGGGCAAAGGTATTTGCAAAGGCGGAAGTGACTGTAATAACTATTAGACCAGGATCATCATGAAAGAACGTAAAAACATATATCAGTCGCGCAGGGATTTTGTGAGAAAAGCCGGAAAAGTTCTTGTTATTCTGCCTGTTTTTGCATTGCCTGTAGTTTTGGGCAGGAAAATTTCTGCAAACGGAACTGTATGGCAGATAGATCCTCATAAATGCACTCAGTGCGGGCAATGCAAGACCAATTGCGTCCTGACTCCTTCGGCCGTCAAATGTGTACATGCTTATGTGATGTGCGGTTACTGCGATCTCTGCGGAGGCTTTCTGCGACAGGGCGTCAAGACTATAAGCACTGGCGCTGAGAATCAGATGTGTCCGACAGCAGCGATAACAAGGAAATTTGTGGAGGAGCCGTACTTTGAATACACAATAAACGAAGATCTGTGCAATGGATGCGGAAAATGTGTAAAAGGATGCGTTGATTTCGGTAATGGATCGCTTTATCTGCAGATCAATCAGGATTTGTGTGTAAACTGCAATGAGTGTGCTATTGCCCGTAATTGTCCTTCGGATGCAATATCGAGAGTTAATGATAAAACGCAATATTTGCCTAAAGAAAAAAATATTACAAATTGAAGATACGACTTCCATATATCCTGTTATTGCTGATGCTGATCTGGCATGCAGTTATTTTCGCTCAGGACAGATTTCCCCGTCCTGAGTTTGAATCGGGATACACATATCCGGAGCATCAGATGCCTTTGCAGAGAGCTCCTGCCTGGGAATACATTGATCTGGCAGTTTTGACTGGTGCGCTTTCTCTGGCTGCCTGGTTGGCTGTTAAAAAACGATCAAGGCAGGGGCTTGTCTGGTTATCTGTATTTTCGCTTGCTTATTTTGGATTTTTCAGGGAAGGCTGTGTCTGTTCAGTCGGATCAGTGCAGAATGTAGCTCTTGCCCTTTTCAATAAGAATTACACAATTCCGCTTACAGCACTGCTCTTCTTCCTTATACCCCTTATTTTTGCCCTGTTGTATGGAAGAGTTTTTTGTGCCGGAGTTTGTCCTCTGGGGGCAATTCAGGAGCTTACCGGATTCCATCCGGTTAAACTGCCAAAAGCAGTAGAATCGGTTATGATCTCGATTCCGTTTGTTTATCTTGGGCTTTCTGTACTTTCTGCGGCTACGGAAAGCCAGTTCCTGATCTGCAGGTATGATCCTTTTGTTGGTATTTTCCGCCTCGATGCCCCTTACACAATGATAATATTCGGATCGTTGCTTCTTGTTGCCGGTATTTTTATTAACAGGCCTTATTGCAGGTATCTTTGTCCTTATGGCGTTCTGCTCAATATCTTCTCAAGGTTCTCCCACAGGCATCTTACAATTACACCTGCTGAATGCACCAACTGCCGTCTCTGTGAAGATGCTTGTCCCTACGATGCAATTTTGTTTTCCGATACAATACGTCCGTCTGAAAAACCTGAAAATCAGAGGAAAAGATTTTTAGTTTATATTTTTCTTGTACCGTTATTTGCCTTAGGTGGAGCTGTCTTATTCCGGAACCTCTCACCGGTTCTGGCTGGACTTAACAGCAATGTACGTCTAGCAAGAGAGATCAGAGCTGAAAAAGAGAACGGAGTAATTGCCGTTTCAAAGGCAGCTGTGGCTTTCAAGGAGGCAGGAAAAACTGAAAAAGAGCTTTTTGAGGAAGAAATAAAAATACATGAGCGCTTCAGAAAAGGTTCATTATGGGTAGGGATTTTTCTGGGCTTATCTTTTAGCCTGAGTCTTGTGTCGCTTACCACCAGAACCACAAGGACAGAATATGTACCTCATAAAGGCAAATGTTACAGTTGTGGCAGGTGTTTCAGGTATTGTCCTGTCCATGTTAATAATAAAGTAAGTGATGAGAAAACTTGAAGAAAAAGATATTAAGCTATTGAAAGGGATCAGCACAGGTGCGGGTATATTTACACTGGTCGTTGCCCTGACTATGCTGTTCAGCATTTTACAGCTCAAAGCTATGGATCCTCTCGATAATCAGGCAATAGTTTCAGTGAAAGACCAGTATGATAAAGATCCGGAGAATGCTCTAAGGGCCGAGCAGGTCAGGGCAATAGATCTTATGTCAAGGAAAGCATATTTTTCATCACGCCGGCAGGTCGAAACAGGCTCTTACCTGTTAATTGCCGGCGCCGTAGTGTTCATAATATGCCAGAGACTGATTGCAGGAAATGAAAAAACTGCCCCTTCAATCCCAGGGGAACGCAATGATCAGGTAACAGGGAATACAAGATATTCTAAATACCTGGCAGGGTCGGTTGCTTTTATGACTGTTGCCGCAATAATATCATCAGTAATTTTAAAGAGTGATCTTCCGGATTTATCAGGAAAAACAACAACAAAGTCAGAGAAGCCTGATCGAAAAAAGAGCTCAGGAAAGTCAGTTGAAGATCAATATAAGCCTGACGCAACAAACTTTCCCTTTTTCAGAGGTCAGGACGGCAGGGCAATTGCCGGCGGAAGTGGTTATCCGGCCGAATGGAACGGAGAAAGCGGAAAAAATATTAAATGGAAGATCCAGGTGCCAAAAAAGGGAAAAAGCTCTCCGGTTATATGGGGTGACAAGCTTTTTGTAACCGGTGCCGAAGGTCTGTTATGTGAGGTCTATTGTGTTAATAAGAATACAGGCGAAATAGAGTGGAGTGCGTCAGCATCAGGAATTATGGGTGAACCAACGACTCCTCCTGAAACTGACAATGATACCGGCATAGCAGCATCAACAGCCGCGACTGACGGAAAATCAGTCTGTGCCATCTTTGCCAATGGCAATCTGATCTGCCTCGATTTAAGCGGTAAGAAGAAATGGGCCAAGAATATAGGTACTCCGGCAAATATCTACGGCTATTCATGTTCATTGGTTATATATGAAGGATTGCTGATAGTTCAGTTCGATTCAAGCGATAAAGTCTCTCTTATTGGTATTGATCTGGACTCGGGAGAGGTCAAATGGGAAACTCTCAGAAGAGGAAGAGCCGTATGGTCCTCACCGGTAATTTCATCATTCAACGGGGAGCCACAGGTTATTATAAACGGAAATCCTGAAGTAACTGCATTTGAGCCTGTTACAGGGAAAGAGCTATGGTCGATACCGGTTTTAACCGGAGATGTTGCACCATCTCTTGCAGTTAACAGCAAGTTGGTTTATGCCGTTACTGATTATTCAAGGCTTGCTGCTATTAAACCGGGGCCCGGCCCTTCAATCGTTTGGGAAGATAACACTTTTACTTCCGATGTTTCAAGTCCGGTTGCAACAGAGAGTTATCTTTTCATTTCCACCGGTAATGGTGATGTGGCTTGCTATAATTCCCAGGAAGGAGATACACTATGGACCCATTACTTTATGGATCAGTTCTATGCCTCACCTGTTGTTGCAGATGAGAAAGTATGGATGCTCGACCGGAGCGGTGTAATGCATATCGTAAATGCCGGACCTCAATATGAGCTTGTTGCAGAATCACCTCTGGGTGAGCCCGCTGATTGCACCCCTGCATTTTCAGATAAAAATATCTATATACGAGGAAGAAATAACCTTTTTTGCATTTCGGAGAATTGAAAAAAGACTCAAACGATATAAATACGTGTAATTGCGACAGCGGAATAAACTCTGTGGAAGTGATAGAATCTGTTGTCGATTCAGTGGTAAAGGAGACAGGTAAAGAGAAGGATAAAGTGATCCTGATTCTGCAGGAAGTGCAGAAAAAGCTCAATTATCTGCCCTCTGAAGCACTCAGACACATATGCAGGGTGACAGATGTGACCCCTGGACAGATTTCTGGTGTATCAACGTTTTATTCCCAGTTCAGGCACATCCCTTCAGGAAAGCATACAATTAAAATCTGTGCAGGTACAGCCTGCCATGTCAAGGGTTCGCAACTTATATCCGAAGCCTTTAAAAGAGATCTGAAGATCACTGACCGTAAAAACAGCTCGCCTGATAATCTTTTCTCAATTGAGGAAGTTGCATGTCTGGGTTGCTGCACCCTTGCCCCTGTGGTTCAGATCGACGGCAAAACCTACGGACATGTGAAACCCACCCAGGTAAATGAAATCATAAATGATTTCCTTAATTCGCATTCAAAACCTCAGGACGATGAAATACATGAAGGGAAAGATGATTTTGATGCTGAAGTACGGATAGGACTTGGATCATGCTGTGTTGCCGGAGGAAGCAGGGATATTTTATCACGGCTTACCGATATAAAGGAGTTTTATGACCTTAACATTAAAGTTAAACCTGTCGGATGTGTGGGCGTCTGCAACCAGACTCCACTTCTTGAGATTGTGTCGGAGCAAACCGGCAGTTCAAGATACACAAACGTTAAAAAGGACCAGGTAGAAGAGATACTGCTCAAGCATATTAAACCCAGATCTTTTAATAAAAGATTCAGGTTCAGGATAAACAACTTTGCTGATACATTTCTCTCGGATGATATGCTTCATAGTCCCATAAACCTGCCGGGGGAAGTGAGAGAACATACTCTTAACGATTTTTTAAGTGCCCAGGTTCATATTGCTACCCTTAACAGTGGTATAATGACCCCTGATTCTTATGATGAATATTTACTTTTAGGCGGATTCGGCGCTTTAAAGAGATCTATCTTATCACTTGATTCTTCATCAGTCATAAAGATAATAAAAGAGAGCGGACTCAGAGGCCGCGGAGGAGCAGGATTTACGACAGGGAAAAAATGGGAAATTTCCTCGGAATCGAAAGAGAAGCCTAAATTCGTGATTTGTAACGGTGATGAAGGCGATCCAGGTGCTTTCATGGACAGGATGCTTCTGGAGTCATTCCCGTTCAGGATAATTGAAGGAATGCTGATTGCCGGATTTGCAACCGGAGCTGACCGTGGTATTTTCTATATCAGGGCTGAATATCCACTGGCTGTTTCACGTGTCAGGAATGCTCTCAAAATCTGCAACCAAAAAGGGGTTACCGGTAAAAACATTTTTGGCTCAGGGTTTTCTTTTGAAATTGAGGTATTTGAAGGCGCAGGTGCTTTTGTATGCGGCGAGGAGACTGCTCTTATTGCATCGCTGGAAGGAAAAAGGGGAACTCCTCACCTGAGACCTCCGTATCCAGCCGTAAAAGGTTATTTAGGTCAACCAACTCTTGTAAACAATGTCGAGACACTCGCCCTGGTTCCCTGGATAATCAATAATGGACCGGATGCTTTTAATTCTATTGGGACTGAAAAAAGTAAGGGTACAAAAGTATTTGCACTCGCCGGCAAAGTCCTTAAAGGAGGACTTATTGAGGTCCCGATGGGTACAACAATAAGAGAAATTGTCGAAAAGATAGGCTGCGGAGTTGCCGAGGGTAGATCCTTTAAAGCTGTTCAGATCGGCGGCCCATCAGGCGGATGCATCCCTGCCGGGCTGGCAGATACTCCTGTCGATTTTGAAGAACTTACAAGGTTGGGAGCAATGATGGGCTCGGGAGGTATGGTCGTTCTTGATGATTCTGACTGTATGGTTGACATGGCGAAGTATTTCCTCGAATTTACCCATAAACAGTCATGCGGAAAATGTACCTTTTGCCGGATCGGAACAAAACATATGCTTGAAATATTAACAAGGCTTAGTGAAGGTAAAGGAAGCCTGACAGAGATAGACGACCTTGAGAGGATTTCCATTGATGTTAAGAACGGAAGCCTCTGCGGTCTTGGTAAAACAGCTCCTAATCCGGTGTTAACCGGCCTGAAGTATTTCAGGGAGGAATATGAAGCCCACGCCCGGGGAATATGCCCTGCAAACAGATGCAGGGATCTTATCAAATACACAATCACTGATAAATGTACGGGTTGTACAAAATGCTTCCAGGCTTGTCCGGTTAATGCAATTGCTTTCAACCCATATGAGAAGCATGAGATTGACCAGGCCCTTTGTACAAAATGCGACAGTTGCAGGGTAGTCTGTCCGGAGGAAGCGGTAATAATTGTTAATCATAAAGATGAGACTCAGGATAGATAATATTGAAGTTGAGGTTGAAAAAGGAGAGACAATCCTCGATTGTGCAAAAAAATCCGGGATTGCAATTCCTACACTCTGTCACCGGGATGGGATCGGACATTATTCCACATGCATGGTATGTATGGTTAAGGACAAAAGAAAAGACACATTCATTCCATCATGCTCTGCCCTGGCTCAGGATGAAATGGACATTGACGCTTCCGGCGATGAAGTATTGAAAATCAGGAAGAAAGCAGTTGAGCTTCTCTTATCTGAACACAGGGCTGAGTGTGAAGCACAGTGCAGGATCGTTTGCCCTGGCGGATATAATATTCCACTGATGAACAGGCTCCTGATGGCCGGTAAAATAGAAGAGGCGGCAGAACTGTCTCTGCTTGAGACTGATGGAAATGAATTGAGGTGCCTTACTTGTCCTGCTTATTGTGAGAATGCCTGTCGCAGAAAAAAGATAGATGAACCAGTGTCAATAAGGAATATCAAAATATTTGTTTATAACAACATAATTACACGGTCGGCAAACAACACTGTTTCATACAACTCATTATCAGAAGATATACGAAAGCGATTTTCATCACGTATAGGACGCATTGAAGATACCGAGCGGAGTGAGTGGCTGAAAGAGTGCAAAGACACAATCACACGGTTCAGGGAAATATCCGATTTGGGAGCAGCATCAGGTGAAGCTGAAAGCTGTATGCACTGCGACTGCAGAGCTGCTCAGAACTGCAAACTGAGAGATATCGCAGAAAAATTTGATATAAAGGATCCAAAAGGGAAATTTGTAAATGCGCCAATCTCAAAAAAGATCAACAAAAAAACCGGCCTGATTTTTGAAAATGCAAAATGCATAAAATGTGGTCTTTGTGTCAGAATTTGTGAGGATAGCATTGATGAACCGGGTCTCTGTTTTATCAACAGAGGTTTTGTCTCAATTATCTCTGAACCGCTTACCCAGGAATTTGATGATCTGCTTTCAACAAAAACTGATATTGTTGTTGATGTCTGCCCCACTGGTGCCCTGGGGCACTTTAAAAATATCTGAAGGGAATGATGAAATATTTTAAAATATTATTAACACTGCTTGGAATAACCACTGCTCTGCCAGCTCAGATATCAGATCAGGAATGGCCTGTTTTCAGGGGAAGATCAGACCTTTCCGGATTTACTTCTTTTGACATCCAGTCAACCACTTCCCTTATATGGAGTATTAAAACAGGAAACAGGGCAAAGTCATCACCCGTGGTAACCAGTGGACTTATTATCTTTGGAAATGATAAAGGCTCGATAATTGCGACAGGAACTGACGGAAGAATAAAGTGGCAGTATGAAGGAGGAACGGCAACCGAAGCGCCTCCGATGGTCTTTGACAACAAAGTAATCACAGGCTATAATGACGGCACACTGCATGCTATAGATAAAATGACCGGTAACCTTTTATGGAAATATTCCACAGGCAGTCAGATTGCAGGATCTGCAAATTCATGGATCACCGGAAAAAAATCAGGTATAATCTTTGGCAGTTATGATTATTTCCTTCATTCTGTCGATCCCGCAAACGGGAAGCTTCTGTGGAAGCTTGAGACCCTGAATTATGTAAACGGTACACCTGCAGTTTCAAATAACAATATTGTTTTCGGGGGTTGTGATGGTATTATAAGAATAGCAGATGCATATTCCGGAAGAGAGAAGGATACGATTGAAATTGGTGTTTATATTGCCTCCTCTCCTGCCCTATCAGGCGGTAAAGCCTGTTTTGGCGACTATGACGGTAACCTTTATTGTATTGATATAGTCACTGGAAAGAGAGTCTGGAAAGTGCCCGCAAAAGAGAACTCAGGATCAATCCTTGCCATACCGGCAATAGGAAAAAATGTTGTAATTGTAGGCAATGAGGATAAATTCCTTTACTGCTACGATCTGACAACAGGCAAACTGAAATGGAAATTCCGGACAAATGGAAGGATTACCGGATCAGCCGTTATTACACCTACTAAAGTTATATTTGGAAGTCTTGACGGGTATGTATATATGTTGAACTTGTCTGACGGGAAAAAAATATGGAGCTTCAACGCCGGAGCACCTGTAAGCAGCTCTCCGGCAGTGACTAAAGACAGGTTTTATTTTCTGACTGAGGACGGGAGGTTGCTTGCATTTGGAAAAAAATAATTTATGAAAATAGTATATTTAATCACCGGATCCGGAGGATCATTCTATTGCGGAAACTGTTACCGCGATATGCTCTATGTAAGAGCTATACGTAAAGTCCCGGGTATAAAGGCAAGTGCAATACCGTTATATCTTCCTCCGGATAAATCCACAATTGAAGAAAGCGGTTTCGACAAGAATGTGTTCTTTGGAGCAATTTCGATGTATCTCAGAGAGAAAGTGGGCTTTTTAAAAAACATGCCCGCGGTTTTTGACAAATTCTTCGACTCTTCACTCTTCCTGAAGTTTGCAGCCAAACAAGCAGGAACTACCAGAACAGAAGGATTTGAAGAGCTCACAATAAATATGATTGAAGGAGATAATGCATTCAGGAAAGCTGAAGTAGACAGGCTGGTGAAATACCTGGTGAAGGATGGCAAGCCTGACATCATTCATTTGTCAAATGCCCTCATCCTTGGAATTGCAAGACAGCTGAAGAAAAGAACAGATGTTAAAATTGTCTGCTCCCTACTGAATGAAGATGACTGGATTGATGATATGGTTGAACCGTACCGATCAAGGGCATGGGAAATGATCGCGAAGGAAGCAGGTCATGTTGATATGTTTGTTACACCTAGCAATTATTATAAAAATCTTTTCATCAGTAAAACCAAACTGAGTGGTGATAATGTCATTGTCGTTCCGCTGGGATTTGATCCTGAGATGGAAACCGAAACTAAAACTCCTGCAAAAAATCCTGCAATTGGCTTTTTCAGCCGTGTAAATTATCATAACGGATTTGATAAGCTTGTTGATGCTTTTATTGAAATGAAAAAGAAGGATCTTATTCCGGGTCTGACACTAAACGTTTGTGGCGGTTTTACAGGCGATGATAAGCCATTCATTTCCAGTCAAATAAAAAAGATAAGGGAACAAAAACTGGGAAAGGCAATTAAGATATACCCGGAATTCCAGGGCGATAAGAAAATGGAATTCTTTAAGGATGTCGATGTAATAAGTGTACCGGTTCGCAAGTATGATGGCTACGGATTGTATATTCTTGAAGCCAATGCTGCGGGCATTCCTGTTGTACAACCTGCTACCGGAGCATTTCCTGAAATAATTGAAAGGACCGGCGGCGGGATTATTTATTCGCCGGATACTGTGTCCGATCTTGCTTCAAACCTTTACAAACTTTTAAAAGACCGGAACTTAATGTCAAGCCTTGGGGAGAAAGGCAAAAAAATGGTACGCCAGGAACTTTCTCTGGACAAAATGTCAGAGGGACTTTCAGAAGTTTACAATAAAGCCGCCAATAATGCTCAGCATAAATAAGATTTCAAAATCCTTTCACCAGAGAGGACTGGTTCTAAACGATCTTGACCTCATGGTACATGAGGGTGATTCTATTTCCATATCCGGCCCGTCAGGTTCAGGAAAAACCACCCTGCTGAATATCATCGGTTTGCTCGACAGACCCGACAGCGGGGAAGTTATATTCAGAGGTATGCCGGTTCTTAAATATAATCATGAAGAGTCGGCAGTTTACAGGAATAAAAATATCGGCTTTGTATTTCAGGACCATCTTCTTCTGCCCTACCTTACTGTAAAGGAAAACATTCTGTTACCATTGCTTGCCACAAAAAAAACAGAATCGGAATACATAAAGAAGGTCGATGAATCGTTGAATCTTATGGAAAGAACCGGTATATATGATCTTGCAGATAAGTATCCATTTCAGATTTCAGGAGGTGAAGCACAGAGGGTCACTCTTGTAAGGGCTCTTGTTAACAAACCTTTGCTGCTGCTGGCGGATGAACCAACAGGATCACTCGATAAGAAGAATGCTGAAAATCTTGGCGACCTGCTTATTCAGATGAACAGTAATTACGGAATCACCCTGATACTTGCCACACACTCCAGGGAACTGGCCGGGAGAATGAAAGTACAATACTGCCTGTCAGATGGAAAACTAATTTCGGGAGCCTAATACGAAGCCTGAATGAAACTGACCCTTTTTCATATAGTCAGAAGATCAATTTCTTACAATCTGAAAGATGCTGTTTACCAGATTGTTATAATATTGTTGCTCACTGCTGTCATAACCGGTTCATTAATGACCGGCAAATCAGTAAGAAAAAGCCTTAAGCAAACTTCTTTTGAAAAACTTGGGAACACAGGTATTCTGATCAGTTCGGGAATACGTTATTTTGATCCCTCCCTGGTAGTAAGGATGGCCCAGGAAACAGGGTCAAAATGTACCGGAGTACTTGAAATTGATGGCTATTGCCAGCATTTTGCCTCCGGGCTGAGCTCTCCGGGAATAAAAATCTTAGCTATTGACGATGATTTTTTTCCATTTCAGGGAAATAATGAAATCAAATTAAATTCCGGAGAAGTAGCAGTAAATGAACGTCTTGCAAGTTATCTTGGATTGAAGCAAGATGAAGAACTAATAATTCGTTTCAATACAATAAGCGATATTCCGGCAGATGCTCCCTTTTCCCCCGGCAGGGAAACTACGGAATCATTGGTCCTTAGAATAGGAATAATACTTGATCCCGAAGCATCGGGTAACTTTTCTCTTGGCATAAGCCAGATGACTCCGATGAATATCTTTGTTAACCGTAAAGATCTCACTGATAATAAAGAAAATATCCCCAAAATCAACAGGTTGCTAATTGGCAGTCAGCAGAACCATTCAATATCAGAAATTTATAACGATCTCCGTGCCGTATTGAAACCGAACGATACAGGACTCAGCTTAAGATTCATTCCCGGAACTGGCGGGTACGAACTGATATCTGACAGAATATTCATCGATCAGCTGCAGGTTGATGAAATAAGTAACTTGTCACTCACTTCTTTCCCCAACCTGACTTACCTCGCAAACCGTATCGAAATTGGAGACAGGTTCACACCATATTCATTTATTTCAGCTCTCGACCCTTTATTGTATAATGGTGTTCCGGATGGTAACGGGATAGTTATAAATGACTGGCTGTCTGATGATCTTAATGCCAGAGCAGGCGACACTGTGAAAGTAACCTGGTTTGCACCCGACCAGTTGAACCAGCTTAAAGAAGCGAGTATGGATTTTATTATCAGCCAGGTAGTTAATATGGATGGTATTTGGTCCGATTCCTTATTGATGCCGGAGTTTCCGGGAATAGCAGGAAGTAAATCATGTACGGACTGGGACGCTGGCGTTTCGATCGATATGGATCTCATTCGTGCTAAAGATGAGGCATACTGGAACAAATTCGGGGGCACTCCCAAAGCTTTCATAAATTACCAGAAAGGAAAAGAACTCTGGGGAAATAACTTTGGTCCGGTAACATCAATACGATTTGATAGCGATATTAGTGAAGATAAGATAATTGCACAACTTTCAGGTTCAGTCGATCCCTATAAATCCGGATTTACCATTTCTGATCTACCGGGGGAATCAATTGATGCAGCAAATAACAGTGTGGATTTCAGCACACTTTTTTTAAGTCTGGGATTTTTTATTATCCTTTCAGCCATTATTCTTTTGATCCTGGTTGTATCAACTTTCTATGAATCAAAAAAGGCACAACTTACTACACTCTTTTCTATCGGATTTTCAAACAAAAAAATAGAAAAACTACTTATATCTGAATCCGGAATATTTGCACTTGCCGGAGCTACACTTGGAGCTTTTTTTGGAGGAATACTTAATGTTATAATAATTAAAGCTCTGAATTCTGTCTGGCAGGGTGCAGTCCAGACTGATGCATTAATTTCCGTTTTTGATCCCCTCTCCATGGTCATCGGGTTTGTTTCGACAATTGTCTTAATCTTGTTGATTCTCAAGGTAAAATCAACAATATTTCTAAAATATCTCAACAAGTCTGAAACAGGAAAACTTCACAAATCTTCAGCGAGAAAGAACCTTGCGGCTCTTGTTATTTTATTAACAGTAACACTGATTCTGATTGTTTTATCGATGGTTCTGACTGATTATTCCACAGTACTTTCCTTCTCAGGCGGAATAATGGCTTTTGCA
>CAYPKL010000366.1:0-6803 GCA_964411285.1 uncultured Rikenellaceae bacterium | reverse complement strand
TAGTTTTGAGGAGATGGCCAACCTGGTCCTAAGCCAGCTTTCCCTCCTTGAAAAGTTTATGTCATTAAACGATACCAATGAGTCCAGGAATATTATCAGCATTATTGATGCAAACGAAAAGAAAATTGATGAATATGAAATAATTATAAGTGATAAATTCATTAACTCAATTGTACTATATCAACCTGTAGCTTCAGACATAAGAAAGATCGTATCGGTCCATCGCATGACAATAAACCTTGAACGTATCGGTGATCGCGTAATTAATATTATCTCTTCAATAGGTTCAATCAGAGAGACTGCAGAATACAAGGCTATGGCAGATGTGGTGCTTAATATGCTGCTTTCGGGAATAAGCATGGTAGAAAAGTCGCTGCTATCCTTTACCAATAATGATGATTCCTATGCAGTCTGGACCATTAAAAATGATGAAATAATAGATGAAATGAACAGTAAACTCCTGATAAATTCCATTTCAAAAGCAAAGGTTGGTGAGAAGACCAGAGAAATGCTTCTTAGCTACGCTGATCTTAAAAATATTATCACTAATATTGAAAGAATTGCCGATCATGCAACAAATATTGCTGAGGCTTCGATATACTCTTTAAAGGGGACGGACATTAGACACAGGAGTTCTGAAGGCTCATCAATGAATAAAGGGAACACCTGATATTTTGTTATATGGATTATAAAGGCAAAAAGATCCTAATAGTCGATGACGAAGAAGATCTATGCGAAATCCTTCAATACAATCTTGATAATGAAGGATTTATAACTGAAATAGCACATTCAGCTGAAGAAGCCCTGGTTTTGCCTATTCATGAATTTGATCTTCTCCTCCTCGACGTCATGATGGGACCTGTTTCAGGTTTTAAACTTGCCGATAAGCTCAGAAAAGAACAGAATAATCTAATCCCTATTATTTTTCTTACAGCAAAAGATACTGAAAACGATCTGCTTACAGGATTCAGCCTAGGGGCTGATGACTATATTTCAAAACCATTTTCTCTTAATGAACTGACTGCAAGAATAAAAGCTGTCATTAAAAGATCGGATCTGAGTAAATCAAAAAGTAACGCACCTGTAAATTATGGTAATATTGAGTTAGATACTGTAAGAAAAAGGGTGATTATCGAAAATGAGAAGATCGAGTTGACCAGGAAGGAATTTGAGATTCTGAAATTGCTCATCGAGAACCACGGCAAGATATATTCACGGGAAGATATATTGAATATTGTATGGGAAAAGGATGTAATTGTTACAAACAGAACTGTTGATGTCAATATAACCAGACTGCGCAATAAACTAGGGAAACAAGGCGTATCGCTAAAGAATAAAACAGGGTACGGTTACTACTATGAGTTATAATCCAAAATGCAAATTATGACTACAAGATATAAATTCAGAAATTTACTTTTCTTATATTATTCAGCTGTATTCGTTCTTTTTACAATAATCATCCTTTCCTACATGTATAAAAGGGAAAAGGAATACAGAATCTCAACACTTAACGACGAGCTTGATAAAACAACAAGGATAGTCGATAATTTCATCAGATTTAATTCTATAGCCGCCACTGGTAACTATCATCTTATTGATTCAATTGTCAGATTGCTGCCACAGGAAAACCTGCGGATTACTTTGGTAAATAATGACGGTAACGTCATTTTTGACAGTTCAATACCCGGATGGTCAAAGATGGAAAATCATAAAGACAGGCCGGAAATTGCAGAATCGTTATATTCAGATTTTGGAACATCTGTGAGAAAATCAGGAACAACCGGGGTGGATTATTATTATTTCTCAAAATTTTATGGAAGCTACTTCATCAGAGCGGCAGTTGTTTATGATATTAAGGTGGCTAACTTCCTCAAAGCAAAGAAGTATTTCTTTATAGTCATCACCCTGTCCTTTATAGTTATTTGGCTGATAATGCTGCTGGTAACAAATAAGTTTTCAGAATCGGTAACCAGGCTTAAAGATTTCGTTTTGAAGATCGGGAATAATGAACCATTTGATTTCAACCAGAAATTCCCGAATAATGAGCTTGGGATTATCAGTGAAGAGATCCTTGAGATATACAAAAAGCTCCTGAACACAAAAAATGACCTGGTTAATGAAAAAGAAAAACTTTTCAGTCATCTTAATGCACTTAATGAAGGGGTTGCATTCTTTTCGAAGGGAAAAGAGAGGATACTTTCAAATAATCATTTCATTCATTATATGAACATGATCTCAGGGGAATTATCAGTTTCAGGATCAAATTTCTTTAAGATTGAAGAATTCCGCAAAGTCAATGAATTTATTAACAACCAGATGCAGAATGAAATACTGTCCCATCAATTGCCAAAACTTGAATATACAGTCAGCAATAGCGGTAAATTTTTCAAGGTTCAGTGTGTGGTTTTTCATGACAAGAATTTTGAAGTTATTCTGAGTGACATCACAGAATTCGAACAGAACAGACTTGTAAAGCAGCAGATGACATCAAATATTGCTCATGAACTCAAGACCCCTGTTTCATCAGTTAAAGGGTATCTTGAAACTCTCCGGAGTGACCCTTCTATGCCTGCAGATAAACAGAAATATTTCATTGAGAAAGCCCTTGCCCAAAGTGACCGGCTGACCCACCTTATTAATGACATTGCTGTCTTAAACAGGATTGAAGAATCAGGCAGTTCATTTACTCCTGAAAAAGTTAATATACATGAAGTGATCACCGATGTCACCAATAATTTTAAATCGGCTGTTGAGGGCAGAAAAATGAAAATTGTTTCAGAGAATATTGAAAATATATTTGTGACAGGAAACAGGTCGTTGATTCTTTCAATTTTCCAGAATCTTTTGGAGAACGCTGTCAATTATGCAGGTGATAAAACTACTATCAGGATTATCGTGTATAATGAAGATAAATCATACTACCACTTCCTGTTTTCTGATGACGGAATTGGTATAGCAGAAGAGCATCTGCCAAGAGTCTTTGAACGGTTTTACAGGATTGATTCCGGTCGCTCAAGAAAGAGCGGAGGAACTGGATTGGGGCTGTCAATAGTCAAGAATGCCGTTATCCTTCATAAAGGTGAAATATCTGTAAGGAACAGGGTTGGCGGTGGCGTGGAATTTTTATTTTCCCTTCCCAAATAATAAATTGAATAATTATCCGAAACGTCCTGAGATATAATCTTCAGTTTGTCGTTTTGCCGGATTAGAGAACATTACATCAGTTTTGTTGAATTCAATGAGCTCTCCAAGGTAGAAAAAAGCTGTAAAATCGCTTGTACGGGCTGCCTGCTGCATATTATGGGTCACTATTATTATTGTGTACTGCTGCTTCAGCTCATGAATAAGCTCCTCTATCTTGGTGGTTGAGATGGGATCAAGTGCACTTGCCGGCTCATCCATCAGGATAATATCAGGGTTAACTGCCAGTGTCCTGGCAATGCAAAGTCTCTGCTGCTGGCCACCGGAAAGACTCAGGGCCGAATTGTGCAGTCTCCCTTTAACTTCGTCCCATATTGCCGCTTGCTTCAATGAATGCTCAACTATTTCATCGAGCCTGCTTCGTTGAGAAATTCCATTTATCCTTGGACCAAAAGCAACATTATCATATACCGACTTGGCAAAGGGATTTGATTTCTGGAATATCATCCCGACCTTTTTCCGCAGGTTTACGACATCAATATCTTTATTATAAATATTTATGTCGTCAATTATTACTTCGCCATCAATTTTGACATTATCAATAAGATCATTCATCCTGTTAATCGTACGGAGAAAGGTGGATTTACCGCAACCCGATGGTCCGATAAAAGCTGTCACCATCTTCTCCGGTATCTCCATATTTATATTTTTCAATGCCGGATTTGTTCCGTAATGTAAAGTAAGATTGTTTACCTTAACTTTAATATTGTTCATTTAAAGCGTATTTATTTTGAACGTTTTCTGATCCTGTATCTGAGTACTACCGCGATACTGTTAAGTGAGAATGTCAACAACAGCAGAACAAGTGTTGTAGCAAATTGTATCGGCAAAGTTGCATCGACATTCGAAGATTGTGTTGACATTATATAGATATGGTATCCAAGCGACATGAACTGGTCACTTAAGGAATGGGGTAAATCCGCAAGAAAATAAGCTGCTCCGGTAAAAAGTATGGGTGCTACCTCTCCTGCTCCTCTGCTTACAGCAAGTATTGTTCCGGTAAGTATTCCTGAAACGGATCCGGGGATGACAACTTTCTTTATTGTCTGCCATTTTGTTGCTCCAAGCGCCAGGCTTGCTTCCCTCATTTCTCTTGGAATTGTCCTTATGGCTTCTTCTACAGCAACAATGACGACAGGCAGGGTAAGAAGAGCCATGGTTAAACTCGCCCAAAGAATGTTAGGCTGACCCCATTTTAATTCTCCACCATTCAATACCCCATCCATATTTTTACCTATAAAACCTATAAAAAAACCTAGTCCGAATAATCCAAAAATAATTGATGGCACTACTGCCAGCGTTTTAACAGCAAACCTGATCGTTTTTGCCAGAATTGATTTTTCATTTGCATATTCGGCAAGATATATTGCAGTTATTACTCCAAATGGGACAGCTGCAACTGCCATTATTATTGTCATGACAGCCGTTCCGACAATTGCAGGGAAAATGCCTCCCTTTGTCATACCATCTTTGGGAAATTCTGTTAGAAATTTCAAGTTCAGGTTTGACCATCCCCCTGCAACTGTTATAGCCAGAATTGATACAATTATTAAGATTATCAGCAGGACTGACATTCCTGTCAGACTCTCAACAATCTTATCCTTAATACTTCTGTTCATTTCTACTTTTTTCTACTTTTTTCTACTTTTTTCTATTTTTTTCTGCCTGTTTCAACCTATTTCTTAGATTGATACCGTCTGATTATCATATTCTTGAAATAAAATTCTGCGAATGCATTAAGAACAAACGTGAAGATGAAAAGCAATGAACCTATCAAAAAGAGTACGCTGTAATGTGTATCTCCAAATACTACTTCTGCCATTTCAGCACCGATAGTTGCAGATAAAGTTCTGACTGAATCGAAGGGATTCATTGAAATCATTGCGGCATTTCCGGTTGCCATAAGGGCTATCATTGTCTCACCAAAGATTCTTCCTATTCCCAGCACGACAGCAGCAAAAATGCCGGGAACGGCGGCCGGCAAAACGACATAAAATGCTGTCTGTCTCAAGCTTGCACCTAATCCAAGGCTTGCTTCTGTGTATGTCCTGGGTACTGCAGTCAACGCATCCTCTGTCAGAGTATAAATAATAGGAATGGCGGCAAGTCCCATTGCAATGCCTCCTACAAAAGAATTTAACCTGCTGGCATAGCCAAAAATATTCTGAAATACTGTGGCCAGAACCATCAATGCAAAAAAACCGATTACCACAGATGGGAATCCTGCAAGCAATTCAATCACAGGCTTAATTATCTCCTTTACCCGTGGTTTTGCAAACATTGCTGTATAAATAGCAGCAAGGATTGCAATTGGAGCTGCAAACAGTAAAGCAATTATTGTAACTTTAAGTGTACCAAAAAATAGTGGCCATATACCGTATCGTGGATTGTCAGATACAGGCATCCAGGTTTTTGACAGAAGAGTGGACGAAGGTTTCTGTCCTGATACCAGTACTTTGTTCGAGTTGTCAACCTGAATGTCAATGATTTCAACCGGATTCTCCGTTGTTTCGCTTCCGCCATAACTTTCCTGCACCAGCTGCACTGTCGATACCACTTCTGTATTATTCATTTTAAGAATAGGAATAGCTTCCCTGAAGACAAAAATAAATATCAAAATAACCACTGCTATAGAAAGAAAAGCTATGGCTTTGATCACTTTTTCAGCTAACCAGTCAGAAAAACGGAACTTCTTTTTATTGAATGAAACTGACACTTTTATTAGAAATTATTTAACCGGGAAATACCCTACTTCGGTGACAACTCTCTGTCCTTCCTGACCCAGTATCCAGTCAATATACTTTTTAGTCTCGCCTGTCGGCCGGTTTCTCATATACATATAAAGGAACCGGGTAATAGGATATTCACCTTTCCCGATATTTTCAGCTGTAGGAAGAATCGCAGGGCTGTTTGCATCCTTCCTTACTTTTGCATGTTTTACTCCGACAGCATAAGCTGCACCACCATAACCGATTCCGTAAACATCTTTTTTTACAGCATTTACTACTGCTGCCGTTCCGGGTAGTGACTGCACACTTGCTGCATAATCCGCTTTAACAACCTCATCATGAAAATATGTATAGGTCCCGGAACTGTTTTCGCGTCCGTACATCCTGATTTCGGCATCTGCACCGCCCAGTTCTTTCCAGTTCTTAATCTTACCCTGGTAGATATCGCTTAACTGCTTTAGGGTAAGCTCCTGAACTTTATTGGCTTCATTAAGGAAAATAGTTATTCCGTCTCTGGCACATGGTATCTGAACGCCCAGAGTATTGTAACGGGCTTTAAGCTTTTCTATCTCAGTCTGTTTCATAGGACGGCTTGAGTTACAAATATCAGTAGTTCCATTTATCAAAGCTGTTATCCCTACACCGGATCCACCACCTGTAACCTGAATTGAAGCTGAAGGGTTTTGCTTCATGTATAATTCTGCCCATTTCTGAGCAAGGATAACCATCGTATCAGAACCTTTTACTGTTATCTTAGCCTGTTCGGCAAACGATGAGGCAAGCAGTATAACTACTGCTGCCGGAATGACAAATACTAATTTAAAGTTTTTCATACTATTGATTTTTTTTATGATTTTTTGATATTTAGAATTT
>CAYPKL010000365.1:0-3113 GCA_964411285.1 uncultured Rikenellaceae bacterium | reverse complement strand
CTGGCTTTAACCACGCTAATCGGATTCTTCTACCTGAAAAGGAATATGATTGAGACAAAAGGTAAATCGCTGGAACAGATTGAGAAGGAGGTTCTTTATTAATGTTTAAAACATCAGAATGACCCCTCGTGAGAGAATATTATCAATTCTGACAGGAGAACAGCCTGATCAGGTTCCCTGGTTCGGCGATCTTGATTATTGGGCTAATTCCCTTATTAAAAGAGGATTGAAGCCAAAGAATTTCATTCTTTCTGATGACTATATCAAATGGCATCGTGACCTGGGAGTTGGATTTTACCTGCAGGGATATTTCCCATATAAACAGATCATTACGAATTGCAACATAACAGACTGGTGGGAAGGGAACAGACATTATAAGGAAATTGAAACACCAGTCGGATCGGTACGAGAGTGCTGGGAATATGTCCCGAATTCGTTTTGCGATGCACCTGTTGAGCATTACATGAAATCGGAAGCAGAGATCCCTGTTATGAAGTTTATTTATGAAAATACGAGTTTTGAACCCGATTATGATCAGGCATATTTAAGAGCAAAACAGGTTGGGGCCCAGGGTGTTGTTCTCTGCTACCTTCCTAAGAGCCCTTTCATGCACCTTCTTGCACTCGAAGCTGGTATTATGGCATTAACAATAGCCGCACTTACTGCTCCTGATGAATTCAGCGACCTTCTCAATACCATGAAGAAGTCGTTTGATCAGGCTGCTCAGATTGCACTTGATAGTCCTGCTGAGGTCCTTATGATCCCTGAGAACCTTTCTTCTGAAATGGTTGGCCCTGAACTATTTAAGTTGTATATGTACGATTATCAGAAAGAATGGACAACAAAAATCAGAGAGGCTGGTAAATTCTCATTTATACATATTGATGGCACACTTAGTGGTTTACTGAAGCAGGAAGCTGAAGTCGGTTTTTCTGTGCTGGAAGCTCTGACTCCCCATCCGGTAGGGGATATGAAGTGGGAGGAGCTGGAACCGTTTGTAGAAGGTTCAAAAAGCATTCTCTGGGGTGGCATTCCTGGTTCCTATTTTACAAATTGTGTTGATGATGAGGAATTCGACCGTCATATTAAACACCTTCTTTCAATAATGACAAGGAGACCGGGATTCGTTCTTGGAGTGGCAGATCAGGTACCTCCCGATGGACTGGAAAGACGTGTAAAACGGGTTTCGGAACTGGTAAATAAATACGGAAAGTATAGGTAATGTAAAAGGTAAAAGGCAAAAGACAAAAGTAAAAAGATAAAAGACAAACGATAAAAGATTTTATATGAGGATCAGGGTTTCGGGCTTTTAACAGATGTTAAAAAAATTCAGAAAGATGAAAGCATTATTTTGGAAAGCAGTCAGAACTATTTTTGCCATGGTACTTTGCGGGCAAAGCTATTATGCAGTCCATTGTCAGCAGAATGATGATGGTTTATTAAAACTTTCAGGATCGGGGTGGAGTGTTAGTGTCAGTTCAGGTGAAGAATTAATAAACATAACTCATAGTGCTCTTTCCGGTGTTATTGAGGAGATCAGTCTGAACGTCAGAAGGGAAAATATCTATGTGCCATTGAAAAAGTGGATTGTCACTAAAGCAAATGAAAACCAGCTTCTTATCCAGACGACGGAACCATCTTCATACTGGAAATTTGAATTGCATGAAAATACTGTTACTATTTCAACAACTTCTTCGGATATGTTTCTTACAGGAAGGGTTCCAGCCTCATCTGAAAGAATTGTTGCGAGGCTGATGGATAAGAATGGCGTACCTGTCGACTGGAAAGGAACAGATGAGATTGTCGGCTCCTGGAATGGGACTGAGACAAATAATACTTCATATCTTCCTGCTAAAAATCCTGAAGTTATGACTTTCGGACTGGGCCAGGTTTGTGCTTCGAACCTTCACTGCCTGTTTGACAGAAAAACTGATATTGCGATTGAGTTTCCATGTGCAACAATAATGAAGAGAAAAGCGGATGATCCTGATCAGTTGGTTATAACTATTCCTGTTCCCGGTAATGCCATGATAAAACTTATTCCTGATTATTATACAAAAACAACAGGACTGCCTTTTTATACCCGTTTTGACAATTCGGTATTTAAGACTGCGCCGGTAATCTGGGGTAGCTGGACTGCATATTATTACGAGGCCCGGGAATCTGATATTGTCAAAAACACCGACTGGCTGGCTGCAAACCTTAAACCTTATGGTTTTCAGTATGTTCAGCTTGATGATGGTTACGACAGGGGTAAACCGGAGGGACATTATTGGATTGAGAACTGGAACAATAACTTATTCCCCCATGGACCGGAATGGCTGGCAGGGTACATAAAATCAAAAGGATTAAAACCCGGATTATGGCTTGTTCCGAATTCGTATGCCGGCGCTTTCAAAGAGCATCCTGATTGGTATGTTTATGATAAATCGGGGAATGTTATCAATGATTATAAAACTCCCGCGCTTGATTACACCAATCCGGGAGTACAGGAGTGGCTCAGGAAGTTGTTCGGCACGTTAAAAAAATGGGGATTTGAATATTACAAATTCGACGGGGAATGCTCATTACCTATGTATGTTCCGGATCTTGACAGATCGAGACTTTATGATAAGTCAGAAGATTTTATTGTTTCATACCACAAAAGACTTAAACTAATCCGTGATGTTGTTGGCCCGGAAACATTTATTGAGGGATGTGTGGCAGGTACACCTCTTAATGGAACAGGATACTTTAATTCTTGCTTCAACGGAGCGGATATGTACAACAGCTGGAAGGGATCATATGCTGTTTTCAGCTCAATCAATGCAAATGCTTTCCTTAACAATATGGTAATGTACGTCATGCCTGGTGAAGGGATTGATGTTTCGCCACTGATGAGTGCTGAAGAGGCTAAACAAAAAATGACTCCGAGGACAATTCAGGTGGCCCTTACACGCGAGGATCCCTTTACAGGATTTGGAACAACCCTTGCTGAAGCAAGAACACTTGTCACATTTGTTTCAATGACAGGAGTAGCATACCCGCTCACCAGCATTATGCATGAACTTCCGGAGGAAAGAGTCCGGCTTTTAAAAATGACAATGCCTGCAATGCCAATAATTCCTGTTGAC
>CAYPKL010000364.1:0-9835 GCA_964411285.1 uncultured Rikenellaceae bacterium | reverse complement strand
AAAATTCATCAACCTCGACCATGCCAAACTGTGGAAGACATGGGAAGACAGGATTGCGGTGATGGAAAACGGCGCTAAAAAAGTCAGCGGTGTTACCACCAGTGTAATCGTTCCCCCGGTTGCAAACCGGACCCCTACCCTAATAATTTCATGGGATATCAATAAGATTAAAGTTAAAAGGGATGATTTCATCAGGAAGCTGCGCGACGGAAATCCTTCCGTAACAGTAATGGGAGGAAAGGATGAAGCCATAACAATTACCTCATGGAACCTGCAGCCGGGCCAGGAAAAGATAGTTGCAGCCAGGTTATTTGAGGAATTCAGCAAAGCTTCAGCCTGAAAATTAGTAAATATTTATTCGTCAGGTTGTATATAAAGCTTTGCACCTGAGGCTGTTTCAGAAGTAATCTCTTGTTTTTATACCCCTAAATCCCCCAAGGGGGACTTACTGACTTACAAATGCTATCAAACCCCCCCTGGGGGGTTGGGGGGTGGATGAATTCTATTTAGACACTCTCTTTTTTAATTTTATATTTAATCCTATGAACATTAAAATTACCGCATTTCTCCTGATCCAATTTGTAACAATAAGTTTTGTCGCAGCTCAGAACTACAGCATCGTAATAAAGGGGGGCCATCTGATCGATCCTAAAAACAAGATTGATGCTATCATGGATCTTGGTATTAAGGATGGTAAAATCGCTTCTGTGGCAAAAAATATTGACCCGAAGGAAGGGAGACAGGTTATAAATGCTGCAGGTATGTATGTAACACCAGGCCTGATCGATATGCATGTACATGTCTATTACGGAACAAAGATTGACCAGGGTCTTATGAACGGGCCCAGCTCGGTTCAACCAGATGCGTTTTCGTTTCGTGCAGGGGTAACCACTTTCGTTGATGTCGGCAGCTCAGGATGGAGATCATTTCCTGACTTTAAAAGGCAGACTATTGATATTTCACAGACAAGGGTGCTTGCGTTCCTTAACATTGCTGCCGAAGGAATGAGGGGCGGCCCTTTTGAACAGACTACTCTCGATATGAATCCCCGTCTGACTGCACGGTGCGCCAGGGAGTATGCTTCCGACATTGTCGGAATAAAGCTGGCACACTACAACGGCCATGAATGGGCGCCGACTGACAGTGCAGTTAAGGCAGGAAAACTTGCGGACCTGCCGGTTATGGTAGATTTTGGTTCGGCAGAACCTCCGCTTCCTCTTGAAGAACTCTTCATGAAACATCTTCGTCCGGGTGACATTTTCTCACATGTATATGCTTATTTCCCAAAAACAAGAGAGGCTGTCATTGATGAAAGCGGTAAAGTAAAACCATTCGTTTTTGCTGCTCAGAAAAGAGGAATAAAATTTGACGTGGGACACGGAGGCGGCTCGTTCCGGTGGAGTGTGGCAATACCTTCGATCAAACAGGGATTAACAGCCGATGTAATAAGTTCTGACCTCCATACGGGAAGCATGAACAGCGGAATGAAGGATATGGCAAACCTTATGTCGAAATTCCTCAATATGGGTCTTTCTGTTCAGGACGTTATTCTCCGTTCCACCTGGAATCCTGCAAAAATAATCAAGAGACCCGATCTTGGTAATCTAAGCATTGGCGGTGAAGCTGACATTGCGGTTTTCAGCATTGAAAAAGGCGATTACGGATTTCTTGATATAAGCGGGGAAAAAATGAAAGGGACACAGAAACTTGTTGCGGAGCTGACTATCAGAGCCGGGAAAGTCGTTTGGGATCTTAACGGGATTGCGGCGCCGGAATATAAAAAGCAGGAATGAGAGACTGAGAGACTGAGAGACGAAGAGACGAAGAGACTGAGGGACTGAGAGACGAAGAGACTGAGTGACTCCGCTGGCGCCGATTTGCAATCGGTGCCATAACTTTCGGAACGGATTATGATTGAGTAAAAGGCACGGATTGCAACCGAGCAAAAGGCACGGATTGCAAATCCGCGCCAGCGAATGTTGAGGCTGTATTTTGCGAGCTCGACGAAGCCAAATCCGCGCCACCTAAGCAATGGGCATCTTTTAACTAAAAATAATCTGATCAATTATGAAAAACCCGATTTTTATAAGTAAAAAGGATCAAAGATTATCAGCGATTCCAGGGGCCGTCAACTTGATAAGATTCTCACTCATCCTGGCTGTAATCTTATTTCCTGCTGCAAATGCAACCGGAGCTGAGCCGGCATTGAATGATATAAGGATAGAAAGGCACAAAGCAATGCCGATGAGCGACGGTGTCAATCTTTATGCTGATATTTATCTGCCTGCCGCTCCCGGCAGATATCCGACTCTTGTTACAAGGACGCCTTATGGTGTTCAGCGCGACGGGGTTCATGAGATGATGACGAAATTCGCACAGCACGGATATGCTGTTGTAGTGGCTGATGTAAGGGGCCGATATGAAAGTGATGGGAAATGGGAGCCATTCCGTGATGAAGCCAAAGATGGTTATGAGATAATCGAATGGGCAGCAAAGCAAGATTTTTCAAACGGAAGGATTGGATTGCAGGGGGGAAGTTATGTTGGTCATAATCAGTGGGCTGCAGCAAGCCAGAACCCGCCTCATCTTGTTGCCGCTTTCCCGGCCCTGGCTTCAACAAATATTTATGCAAACTGGCTTACAATGGGAGGAGCGTTCCGGCTGAGCTTCAATTACGGATGGGGAGTTGTAAGGATGCCAAACAGGATCATGCTGCCCCAGTACTGGCATACTGAAAACTATATGCCTGAAAACCTTAGGTACGAAAATGCACTTATGCACCTCCCTTTAAACGATATGGATGTGGAGTTTGAAGGATCACCAGTACAACATTATCGTGACTGGCTCACACATGAAAGCTATGATAAGTATTGGAAATCTGTAAGCGACGAAGAAAGGTTTGATAAAATTACAGTTCCTGTCCATACCCTTGGCGGGTGGTTTGATATTTTTATTATGGGGACAATAAATGGCTATACAGGGATGAAGAATCATGGAGGGTCACCCGAAGCCAAAGCAGGAACAAGAATGATAATAGGTCCGTGGGGGCATGGTCCGACGCAGTCGTTCGGAGGAATCGACTTTACTCCGGCAGCATTTATAGATATGTTTGAAACACAGCTAAGGTTTTATGATTATTACCTTAAAGGCATAAATACAGGTCTCGATTTTGAAAAACCTGTTCAGCTTTTCTATATGGGAGTCAATAAATGGAGAAGTGAATCCGACTGGCCGGTACCGCGAACTGAATACAGGGAACTTTATATATCGGGTGGCGGACATGCAAATTCGGTACGTGGAGATGGCAGGCTCTCCTTTACAAAGCCCGACAGCAAAGCTTCGGATACGTACCGTTACGACCCTCTGAATCCTGTGCCGACCACCGGTGGAAATAACTGTTGCGGCACCCCCACAGTTGCAGGGCCGGCAGATCAGCGACCGGTTGAAAGACGTGAAGATATCCTGGTATATACAGGCGATTACCTTAAGGATACTATCACCATTGCAGGACCGGTAAAAATGAAGTTGTTTGCATCAACTGACGGGCCGGATACAGACTGGATGATAAAACTTATTGATGTTTGGCCGAATGGTTATTCAATGCCCGTATCTGAAGGAATCCTGAGGGCCAGGTTCAGAGAAGGACTTGAAAAAGTTAAATTACTGACTCCGGATCAGGTTTATGAATATGAAATTGAACTGACAGGAACGGCTAATGTATTTCTTCCGGGCCATCGGATCCGTGTTGATATTACATCAAGCAACTTCCCGCAGTTTGACAGAAACCCAAATACGGGTGATCCGCTGGGAAGCAATGCAAAAACAAGAGTTGCAACCCAGACTGTTTACCATGGCGGGTCTAATTTAAGCCAGATAATACTTCCTGTAGTTCCAGGATTGGATTAGTTATAATTAAAGTCTTTTAAAAGAAAATCTGCGAAAATCCGCGGAATCTGCGGGAAATTTTTTCTTTTTCTCCCGCAGATCGCGCGGATTTACGCAGATTGAAAACTATAAGATTTTCAGGTGTAAATCACCACTTCGCGTTCTGCATCCCAACCCATGCCTTTTACGTACATATTGTACATTCCGGGTTGTGCAAAACCATCCCAAACAACCTGATGCGTTCCCGGCTCCAGGTCATCTGCATGCATCCTCCACACTAAATCACCCTGACTGTTCAGGATATCAACATAGACATCGCTTTTTTCAGGAACATTAACCTCCATGACTACATTATTCACCGGATCGGTACCAATAGCTCTTATTGACGGTTGTTCATTCCTGGTAATTTTACCTGATTTCCATGCACTGTAATCAAAAGGTTCATCAACCATGTGATATCTGTCTTCGTTGATGCCGTTGGAACTACGCCTCAGGTAATAAGTAAGCAACGGGGTCCTCTTAAAGGAATCAAGCTTCACTTTCTTTGCCTTGCCGTCTTTCCACAGGTAAACAGGTATGTCGAACGGGTTCAGAACATCTGAAAGGCCTCTTTCTATGCCGATATGGAAAAGTCCGAAATTTCCGGGTTCATGACCGGCCAGCCAATGTGCAATAATATCCACACGAAATGAATCTTTTCCGAAAATTATATTGTTGCTCATGAAGTCCATGGCTTTGCCATCGTGTGGCCCGCCCTGGAAACCATCGCCATCGCGGCCATAAATACCTTCAACAATATTGATACCCGTTGGTGTAACACTATATGAATCGCACATCCTCTGTGCCCATTGCTCCATCCAGAATCCTCCTTCAAAAGGAGGCCTGTCTACTTTTTCATTCCATCGCGGAATACCGGCTTCAATGTGTTTTTTTGTAAGCTCAGCTATTCTTGCGAGATAATCAGTCTGAAAAAACCGGTGGTATCTTTTATCCAGCATTTTAAAAACGTCGTTGCTTCCGGCGCAGAATGAGTGAAACCGCTTTCCTGTTATTCCCTGAAGATTCTTTATGGCTCCGGTAATTCCCATCTGGTGCGCCTTGAACTTGGCTATGTTTATAAGGAAAGTGTCCTCAGCAGTCATGGGCGCCATAAATCCCACTTCTTTAAATACAACGCCGTCGCTGACCTTTCTGAAAATTATTTCATCGTCCAGATCCCAATAGTCTTTGGAAGTAAGATCTTTCAGATTGAAATTGTTCCTTTCCGCCATTGCTGCATACCCGTTTGTTTTCCATTGAAAAGTACAGGCACATTCCCTTATATAAAAATTCTGAGGACCCTTTATTTTGACTCCGTTTAGATAACCTTCAATAAAATTGAGGTCAGTAGTTATGCCGAGGCTTGCCACAGGGTCCTTTTTACCACCGGAGCTGCAGGTCCAGTTTGGTTTACATGTTACCTTTGTTTTGTTCGAATAACCTTTACTCCCGGAAGTTTTTACGAACATTTCATCAGCAAGTTTGTAAGCTGCATCGTAAATTGCGGTTTTGTCGGTTTTCTCTTTTACCGATGTCAGATTAATAAAAACAGCTTCAGGATGTTCTTTAATGAACGGATGGAGGTCAAAACCTCCAGCTGCACCGCTATAAGGATTTGTTGAAGCATTGAACCCGGAACCTGTTAATCCGAGAACTCCTGCCGCAGAGGAGACTTTTATAAAATCACGTCGTTTCATTAAGTATAAATAACCATTTCACTTTCAGCATCCCAACCCATCCCCTTTACATAAGTATTATACAGGCCGGGGGATGAGAATCCATCCCATACTACCTGGTGTGTTCCCGGCTCAAGATCATCAGCATGCATTCGCCACACCAGATCACCATTATTGTTAAGAATATCGACATAAACATCGCCTTTCTCAGGAACAGAAACCTCCATAACAACTTTATCGTTCGAATCAGTTCCAAGCGCTTTTATTGAAGGCATTTCTGCTTTTGCAATTTTTCCGCTTTTCCAGGCACTGTAGTCAAAGGGCTCATCACACATGTGGAATTTCTCCTCGTTCTGTCCGTTGGTATTTTTTCTCAGATAATAAGTAACCAGCGGAGTGCGCTTTAAAGCATCGAGCTTCACTTTTCTGGCCTTTCCGTTTTCCCAGAGGTAAACAGGGATGTCAGAAGGATCGAGAACATTTGATAAGCCTCGTTCAATGCCAATATGGAAAAGGCCAAAGTTTCCCGGTTCATGTCCGGCAAGCCAGTGAGTGATAATATCAACGCGGAAGGCATCTTTTCCGAAAATAATATTATTACTCATATAATCTCTGGCTCTTCCGTTATGAGGTCCTCCGGCAAAGCCGTCACCATCGCGTCCATATATCCCTTCAACAATATTTATTCCCGTGGGAGTAACGCTGAATGAATCAAGCATTCTCTGGACCCACTGTTCCATAAAAAGTCCGCCGCCGTAGGGTGGCCTGTCCATTGTAGTGTCCCAGCGAGGTATTCCGGCAGCTACATGTTTCTTGTGAAGTTCCTCTATTCTGGCCATATAATCAGGCTGGAAAAACTGATGATAGCGTTTGTCGTATGATTTAAAAATATCAAAATGACCTCCGCAGAACTGATGGAATTTTCTTCCTGTTATTCCCTGCAAATTTTTGATAGAAGCAGTGACCCCCATCTGATGCGTTTTGAATTTCGCAATATTTATCAGGAAGGTGTCCGGAGCATTCATCGGAGCCATATAGCCTGCTTCCTTAAAAACTGTTCCGTCAATTTTCCTGAAAATTATCTCATCCCCAAGTTCCCAGTAATCCTTTGTTGACAGATTTTTAAGATTGAAGTTATTCCTTTCAGCCATCGCAGAATAACCGTTAGGCACCCACGAATGCGGTGAGGCGCATTCTCTGAGATAGAATTCCTGAAGACCTTTAGTTCTGACCCCGTTCAGGTAACCCTCAATAAAATTAGTGTCGGTTGTGATCCCCAGGTTTGCTGTCGGATCCTTTTTGTCAATCCTGCTTGATGTCCAGTTTGGTTTGCAGGTTATTTTGGTTGAAAGGGGCAATCCTTTGCCTCTGTTCGTTTTAACAAACATTTCACCGGCAAGCTTGAATGCAGCATCATAAATCGCTCTGGAATCAGTCTTTTCCTTTACCGAAGTAAGATTTATAAAGACTGCTTCAGGATGTTCCTTTATGAAAGGGTGAAGGTCAAAACCATCTGCCTTTGCAAGCATCGGATTTCCGAATGAATCGTATCCTCCTCCAACAAGTCCTGCTATACCTGCTGCAGATGTAACCCTGATAAAATCTCTTCTCTTCATTTATTGTCTATGTTGCTTTTACTTATTATCTGATTTATCTGTTATAAATTCCCGGTTATGTAAAACAGTTAACAAATAGATTTTGTTTGAAAAACCATAAAAATCCCGAATTAAATACACTAAGTTGCCAGTGGTTGTCCTTTGGGGAATCTTATTTGTCTGCGCGATCCCCTGTAACTGCTTCTTTTTGCTGAAAAATTTGCTCTGATGTACTCCCCGAGGTAAATCTCACCCGAAATTGTGTCACCAGCCAGAGTTCCGGAAAAAGTAAATGGAACATTGTCGGCAATCATTCTTTCTGAACTCGCAAGCATAACCTTGTTTCCGTCAATTGAACCTGCTATTTCGCGCATTGAGAAATCAGTCTTATGCGAGCCCTGCAGCCAGTTGCCATCCTGTTCAAGGATAAATGTATGCTGCGATTTGCTGCTGTAATATTCAATGTCTACAGTCCATTTCCCTGATAGATCTGCAGCGGGAGAAGCCATTGTACTTTGGTTTGACCGCTTCTTATTAAGAATTTCGTAAACGCGGTCCGCCACTATCTTGTCATTGCCCGGCTGCATCTGCCCGGCGCAAATCCTGATTGAGGTAGTACCCTCCTGTTCATTGAAGCCGCTGTGAACCGCAATTCTTGGCTTGGTTGTAGCAAGTTCTTCGGATACATCCGGACCGGTGAGATTAAACTGGTCGGCATTCCATGAGACTAAAAGTACCGGGCTCCTGTTATTAAGACCTTCCGGCTCCCTGACCGATGTTTTAACACCGTTTATTGTGGAAATCTTTTTCGATATGTTATCAAGATATGTGTGCCATATTCTCATTTTTTCTTCATGATCACGTGTTACCCAATCTTCTATGGCTGCAAGCATTCCCAGCATTTCTTCCTTACCTACTTTATTATCTCTTCCGGTACAATGATGAGGTGAACTTGCCTGCCAGGCTGACATAAGAATATCTTTCCGGCCCAGAAGCAATCCTGCGCACTGGGGGCCGCATAAAGCTTTGCCTCCGCTGTATGCCACAACAGTGGCGCCTCTCTCAAGGTGGACATTAGGTACTGTAAGGTCCTCTGCAGCTGCATCAACAAGGAAAGGAATATTAAGCGGTTTGGCAAGAGCTGCTATTTTATCAACTGCAAATTCTCTTCCGGGTTCCGTGTCACCGCCTGTCATAACGTAGATCATTGCGGTCCTTGGATTCAAAGCTTTGCCAAGTTCCTCGAGGGTGTTGACAGTGATTATCTTCACGCCATTATTGCGGATTGCATGATCATAAGCGTTTCGTGAGCTCCTGGGAATAACAACTTCAGTCTTGTCAAATCCTGAAAGGTCAGGGATACGAACAAGCTTTTCAGGATTTCCGCCGGCAACACATGCAGCAGTAACATGCTTCATGCCTGCCGCACATCCTGCAGATACCATTCCCCATTCAGCCTTTGTGATCTCAGCAAGCCGTCTGCCAACTCCGAAAGCCAGCTCATCGTACTGGACAAAAAAGCCGGAGGCGGAATGCATGGCCTCAACAACACTTGGCCGTTCAAGCGATCCTCCGATAATAGTATATGTCCCCACACAATTAATTACCGGATCAACACCTATCGACTGGTAAATATTAGGTCCCGGTTTTAGAGGTCCCTCGGATGCGGATAAAACCGATTCGAGCGGAAGAAAAGTACCTGCCAGAGGCAGAACTGTCAGACTTTTTATTAGATCCCTGCGTTCCATATTTAATTATTTTGAGATTGATTTATAGGCTTTTAAAACTTTAATTTTTGATTATTCAGCCAGCTTTCTGATGAGAGGCCATTCTGATCCCAGACAATTTTACCATCCCGGATTGTCATTTCAGCTTCAAGCTTTTTGTCACCATCAAGCCTGTTGCCTCTTGTATCAATAAATCCGAAACTGCCTTTTCTGACATTCAGGATAACTACATCAGCAACAGCGCCCTGGCTTAATGTGCCCAGGTCATCTCTCTTTATCGATACGGCCGGACTCCAGGTTGCGTTATTGATAACCTCCTGCAGGTTCATTCCTATATTTAAAAATTTCGACATTATATCGAGCATATTTTTCATACCTGAATTCATGCTGGAACGATGCAGGTCGGATCCGAATGAATCCGGAGCAAGCCCCTGCTTAAAGGCGGGGATCGCAACGTTAAAATGAAACATTCCACCGCCATGCCCGACATCAAACCTGACACCCTTTTCCTTTGCCGCCATGACATAGGGTCTTACTTTGGCATTTTCATCAAGAAGGCAGGCGCGATCGACAGCTGTGCAGTAGGTATGGGTGTAAATATCGCCGGGGCGCATTCGCTTTAATATATCCTCCAACGGGTATAGAGGGAGATGGCATTCCACAAAAAGCGGGACATCAGAAAGGCGTCCTGCTTCAACAGCCCTGTCAAAAGGTGTCCAGTCGCTTCCGCGGTAATGTCCGATCTTCACTCCGACAATTATCCCGGGATATTGCTCAACAACAAGGGAAGTCATCCTGGAGTCCATATCATTTACATCTTCTTCTGATGGAAATCCGGTCATCCCTGAACCTGCAATGTTCAGAAAAGCAAGCACCCGGGTTGTTGATCTGTCGATGATCTGCTTTTTAAAAA
>CAYPKL010000363.1:0-11452 GCA_964411285.1 uncultured Rikenellaceae bacterium | reverse complement strand
TTAGTTCCTGTAATAATCAGATTATGCCATCTTTCAGAAGTTGGATTTGTTTCTGAGAAAATGGAAGGATCCGTTTCATTTATGATTAATACAACTGAATTTTATATTCCTGTCGGAGATAAAATTGATGTTGAAAGCGAGCGCATTAAAATACTGACAGACCTTGATTATTATAGGGGATTTCTTTCGGCAGTAATGAAAAAGCTTGATAATGAACGTTTTGTGCAGAATGCACCTGCAAAAGTTCTTGAACTTGAAAGAAAAAAGAAAAGCGATACGTACCTGAAGATAAGGTCGCTTGAAGAGGCTTTAAAAGCTTTAGAATAAAGAGATTAAGAGAAGAGTTCAAACAGCCTGAAATTCAGGTCAGCTAAATTATGGCATGACCTTCCTGACGAAATAATTCTGGTCGACCTCACCGATTTTCCAGTTTTCATTAAGAATCATATGCCACCCCTCTCCGTAAATGTGGTTTTTATCTTTCTTAAATCCTCTCGCCGTTATCCTGATGTTTTTATAATTGTCAGAAATAAGACATCCATATCTGTTAACTGTAAGTTTTCCCCAGTTATCCGAAATCCTTATTGATGTATAAAGCGTTCCCAGAGTATCAAGTGAATGCACATCTTCAGGTTCAAAATCAAAATATGGGCTTTCAAGTTCAAGATAAACTACAGGCTTTTCATTAAAGATGCTTATTTGCTTATTAAGTCCGTCCTTAATATCCTTCAGCCTTTTTTCTTCTTCTGTATAGATATCGTTAATATTGTAGCTTATTGCCAGGCTTCCTGCTACATCCCTGCATGTTTCAGGCAATTCAATATTATACATATCTTTTACCAGGTTTCCAAGATCCAGATTATCAGGGCGAAGCTTTTTGAAATCAAAGCCTTTCTGATAGAGAAGCGTTGCATATAATGCTCCGTGAATAACACCATATGACTGCGAATATGACTGAAAAGAGTAAATTCTTTCCAGGTTTTCGAACAACCGGTTATAAAATTCTTCTTCTGACGAGGTTGAAAGACGAATGAAAGTGAATGTAGCAAGACCTTCGTACGTCTCAAAATGATTCCCCTCATCAATATATTTGGGAAACGACTTGTGGTTCGTTTCTCTGAATATGAGTGCGTCCCTTATTGCAAGCAGCTGATCATCTCCGGATGACGTAATTGCTTTTCTTAAAGCCTTCCACTCGAGTTTAATCCAGATTCGGGCCTCCTTATCATCCATATTGGGAGAGTAATACACTGCCGGATAAATTCCGTTTAGATGCTGGAATCTGTGGAAGAGGCAATGAATTGCTCTTGTGGTAATACGATACCCATCCTCTTCAACCGGAAGGGGAGCGATGCCGAACAGTGTTCCACCGAATTCAGTAGTTGTATTGTTAATTATGCTTTCTTTTGAGAAGAGCCCGGTATAAACGCCATCCTTAATTTTCAGAATGCCTTCCTTGTCAGGTTGGTTTGCAACTATCTGTCTGCTTGTTCTGTCGACGAACATCATTGGTCCGTAAAGATTGGTTCCCCATATTTTCCCGTTATCCCTGTTACATAATTCTTCTACCTGTTTGAAATAGGATGAAGCCTTTTCGTGTGTAAAATAAGTTTCAGGTAGTTTTTCCTTACAACTTAGAAGGAAAACAAGGACCGGGAAAAAAATCCATTTATTCATTTTGACCATTTGTGGGCCTAAAAATAATTATTTTTATCCGTGTTTAAAATAAAACCATTCAGTTGTCAATGATTTATCAGTTTTAATTTACGATTTAATATTTATTTTGGCAGCCTTAATTAAATAATAAGGTGATGAATAACGATGATATCCTGATGAATCCTAACGAGCTGGTTCAGTTCCTGCATAAACCGTCACATGATTTTACCCGTGATGATATTCTGAAATTTATTGAATCCAACAGGATTGAGATGCTCAATTTAAGATATGTTGCAGATGACGGCAAGCTTAAGACCCTGAATTTTGTTCCTTCCGGCAGAACTCATTTTGAATCGATACTGACAGCAGGAGAAAGAGTTGACGGATCGAGCCTGTTTTCATTTATTGAATCGGGTGCTAGTGATCTTTATGTTGTTCCACGGTACAGGACTGCATTTGTCAATCCCTTCACTCCGGTACCAACCCTTGAGATCCTCTGTTCATTTTACAGCAGCGACGGCAAACCCCTTGGCAGCGCTCCTGAATATATTCTGAAAAAGGCATATACGAGGTTTAAGCAGAAGACGGAATTACGGATGAAAGCTTTCGGGGAGCTTGAATATTATGTAATATCAGACCATAATGAACTCTATCCTCTAACAGACCAGAAAGGATACCATCAGCCCAAACCATTTGTCAAATTTGAAGATCTGAGGGTGGAAGCGCTCGCATTATGTGCAAAAGCAGGATGCAGGATAAAGTACGGCCATTCTGAAGTAGGAAGCTTTACCCGGGATGATGTGGATTTTGAGCAGCATGAAATAGAATTCCTTCCAGTTGAAATAGATGAGGCTGCTGATCAGCTTCTTATAGCAAAGTGGATTTTACGAATGCTGGCTTACAAATATAAAGTGGAAGTAAGTTTTGCACCAAAAATAAGCACCGGAAATGCAGGATCAGGAATGCATGTTCATATGATGCTGGAAAAAAACGGAGCCAACATGATGGTTGAAAATAACCGTCTGAGCGACACAGCAAAGAAAATGATTGCAGGGATCCTCGATCTTTCCAAAGCTCTGACTGCTTTCGGAAACACTATTCCAACTTCATATCTCAGGCTGGTACCGCATCAGGAAGCTCCCACATCTATTTGCTGGGGCGACAGGAACAGATCTGTACTGATCAGGGTTCCGCTTGGATGGAACGGAGCAATGGATATGATCAGGGATGCCAATCCCTCCGATAAAACAGAATTTTCTGATATGCCATCAAAGCAGACTGTTGAACTGAGATCTCCGGATGGTTCGGCGGATATTTCTAAACTTTTTGCAGGATTGGTTATTGCCGCTGAGCATGGTCTTTTAATGAAGAACGCTCTTGCAAAAGCTGAGGAGTTATATGTTGATTATGATATTTTTAATAGGTCAGGAGAGACAGGAAAAAAGTATTTGGAACATTTGCCTTCATCATGTAGTGAATCAGCTGATTGCCTTTTAGAGAAGCGTGAGGTTTTTGAAAAGGACGGAGTATTTCCCGCCGGTCTTATAGACAGCATTGCTGAAAAACTGAAAGCATTTGAAGATAAGGATCTTAGTGAAAAACTCTATGATAATGGTGAAGATATCAGCAGCCTGGTCAGGCAGTTTCTCCATTGTGGCTGATGAATCCCTTTTGTCAGGCATACCTTAATTACCAAACAGAGAACATCAATAAAAGGTATCCAATAAAATCCGGGAGCGTGAAGGTTTATTATTTTTCCCCCTTACCTTAATTGCCTTTCGGGTCTGATTATATGAATGCATCAGACTGCTTTTAAACTCATATCCAGGCTTTCAATGTGATGAGTAAGGGCTCCTACAGATATGAAATCCACACCACATTCAGCGTAAGCTCTTACTGTTTCAAGAGTAATTCCTCCTGATGATTCTGTTTCAAAACGCCCTGCTATCATTTCAACTGCCGACCGGGTGTTATTTACATCAAAGTTATCAAGCATAATACGGTCAACTCCTCCGGCAGAAATAATCGTTTTTACGTCATCAAGATTTCTGGCTTCAATTTCCACTTTCAGGTTAAGTCCCCTGATTCTTAGATAATCTTCTGTTTTTCTTATGGCTTCTATTATACCCCCGGCATAATCGATGTGATTATCTTTAAGCATAATCATGTCGTATAATCCCATCCTGTGATTAAAGCCGCCTCCGATCCTCACTGCTTCCTTTTCAAGGAATCTCATGCCGGGTGTTGTTTTCCGCGTATCCAGAATTTTTGTTTTCAATCCGGATATCCGGTCCACATATTGTTTTGTACCTGTGGCAATACCACTCATCCTCTGCATGATATTAAGTACAAGCCTCTCGGATTTTAAAATCGATTGCTTCCTGCCTGAAATATGAAAGGCGATATCGCCGGGAATTACAGGACTTCCATCCTCAAGATGCTGTTCATAAGAAAGATCACCATCAACTATGGAGAACACTTCTCTGGCGATCCTGCAACCCGCAAGAAGGCCTTTCTCTTTGATAAGAAGTTTTGCTTTACCAGTTGCTTCATAAGATATACAGGCCAGCGAAGAATGATCACCGTCTCCCGTATCCTCATCAAGACTTCGAAGGATAAAATCCCTGAGATTTTTATTTTCCATTATCGGGTTCAATACGAATCTGATGTATTAGTAACTCCTTGTCAACCTTTTTCAAAAGAAAATAGACTCTGAAAACACCTTTTTCAGTCTCAAGGTTGCCTATTGCATACTGAGCATCATTTCTTGCCCCCTGGTGACGGATGATAAAATCTTTGATGTGATAGTCATTAAAAAAATCCTTCAGTATGGTTTCTGCCACATTCTTTTTATAAAAATCTTCTGTTTGTAAGAGGAGAAGCTCTACTGTTGAATTCATATATTTTGACAGTTCTGAAGCATTTCCTGATTTAATGGCAAGTGAAATGCCCGCCGGGATCTTGGCCTGTTCCTGGGCGAATATAACCAAACTGCTGATTATAAGTGCAATAGCAGGTAATAATTTATAAAATCTCATCATTCTGGTTTATTTCTATTCTGCTTTCAGGTTAAATACTCTACAAATTTATATTATTTTATTTCTTATGAAAATCAGTAAGCTGTAATCTGAATAATTAAAATTACGGCTACACATTTTAAATTACTATTTTTGCAATAGAGCCATGTAATTTTGTACTCACAAAAGTCGGGCCAGAAATTATGAAAATTGTTTTGTTGCAGACAGGTAAAACATCAGAAAAATATATAAATGAGGGAGTTACTAATTCTGCTGTAAGACTGCAAAAATATTCAGTCTTTGAAATTGTAACACTCACTGATATCAGAAATACCCGCAATATGCCGGTAAAGGAACAAAAGTTAAGGGAAGGAGAGAAGATTATTCAGTTTTTAAGAAATGATGATTATATTGTGGTTCTTGATGAACACGGGAAAGAATTTACGACTGTGGAATTCTCAGAAAAGCTGGAAAAGATCTTCATGCTGCAGAAGAAAAGAATTGTATTTGTTATAGGGGGAGCTTATGGATTTTCGGAAGAAGTACTCAGTAAAGCCGATTTACGGTTATCCCTGTCGCGGATGACTTTCTCCCATCAGGTGGTACGATTGTTGTTTATGGAACAACTCTACAGGGTGTTTACCGTTTTAAAGGGGGAGCCTTATCATCATGTTTAGGCCGATAATTTGAAATAATGAAAGAAAGCGGCTTTAAGTATTCACTGGTTATTCTGACATTTGTCATGATCATTCTGGCAATAGTTGCCGAATCGGTATATTTCAGCGATTTTGAATACAGGTTCAGGACCAGACGGTTCAACAGGATTCTCCTTGAAAAGGAAAAGATCATGGATGAGTGTCTCGATGGTATGAAACCAATTTTGGCCAGAGGCGAGACCCACGGTTCATTATCTGAAAACAATCTTTTTTCACTTGCTGAAAAGAACAGGATCACAGTTCTTGAATATATAGAGAATAAGCTTATTTACTGGTCAGATAATGACTTCGAGGTACCCGCCATTCATTCTGACTCTGCATATTCAAGACCCGTGATCTTCATACAAAACGGTTGGTTTATTAATAAAACTGTTCAGGCCGGGAATGAAAAAATAGTCGGGTTACTAAGGCTCCGCAATGATTATGGATTTGAGAATGACATAATTAAGAATGGTTTTCTCGATGAATTTGGTGTCACTGGAAATGTCGGATTCAGCCCTGATAAGAATGCATCCGAATTTCAGATATTTTCAGAAAATGGCACATTTCTTTTTTCACTTCTCTATCCTAAGGAGAAAGCCGGGAGCAGGTATTTTATTGTACTGCCCTTATTATTGTGGACCTTCGCCTTTCTCCTTATCATTTATCTGGTTGTTAAATTCACGGATTACCTGGCTGAAAGGAACAGGTTGAGACAAGCACTGCCGGGAAGCCTTCTCTTATTCACAACTATTTATGGTTTTATTCTTATTACCCACCGTCCCTCTTTGTTTTTGCAGACTGAGATCTTTTCCCCTTACAGGTATTCAATGAATGCCCTTATTCCTTCTCTTGGCCATCTTCTTATTTTAAGCATTCTTGCGTCAGTTCTTGCTTATTTGTTTTACAGGTATGGGGGCCTGACACGGAACTTAATCACAAAATCGAAGCGCTCTACCCTTGCATTAACATTAATTTTAATGCCGGCCGCCCTCCTGTTCCTGTTTTTTCACAAAGTATTCTATCATCTTATTCTCAACTCAAACGTCAATTTTGAGACTTACAGGATCCTGGACCTGGATTTTCTCAGCCTTTCAGGCTTTATCTCGGTTTCGATGCTGTTTTCTGTACCCTTTTTGTATTTGCTTAAAGTCCTTCAGACAGTTAAATCACTGACCCTCAGATCTGTTATTGTGCCATTTTTATTGTCTTTGATCATCCTGGCATTATTCCTTTTCAGAGAGCCTGTTACGTTACTTTCTGTGGTCGTTTTCTACTCCCTGGTTTTCGCGGGGATTTGGATAATGAATAAAAAGAGTACCGGGAGTTTTAACAAATCAGTGATTTTCTCACTGATTTTCGGTTTGTATTTTCTTTTTCTAATCACCTTTCTTTCGGAAAAGAAGACAGAAGAAAAGGTTAAAATTCAGCTGGTTGCATATTCAACCGAAAACGATCCAACCGCGGAACATTTTTTACTCGACATGTGGCCGGCTATTTCAGTAGATTCAGTACTCCGTCGGATGATGGATGTGGAGTATTTTGAGAATAATGATTTTGACAGGATTTCAGATTACCTGCATGAAAAGTACTTTTATGGTTTCTGGGGTAATTTTAATGTAAATGTAATATTGTGCGTTAAAAATGATTCACTTAGAATCGGCGATGCAGGGGAAGCTTATGATGACTGCTTCCGCTTTTTCAGTGACAGGATTTTTAAACAGGGTAACAGGCTTACTGGTACAGAATTTTTCTTCATGGAAAACAAACAGGGCCGGTCAAATTATCTTGGAAGAGTGTTTTTCAACTACGAAAATGACAGGGTGAATGGTTTATTCATCGACCTCTACAGCGACATTAATGTATTCCAGCCAGGTTATTCAGAGCTGCTCCTTGATAAAAAATATCATAGTTATGCCAGACTCAAGGATTACGCATTTGCAAAATATATCAACGGGGAACTTGTTCTGAGGACAGGTGAGTTCCCGTTTAACAAAACTGACGGAGTATATGTTGACCGTAGCACCGATTACAGGTTTTTTACAGAAGACTCATTTAAGCATGTCCTTTACAGGAACGGAAATGTCACTGTTCTTATGAGCAGACCTCTGTTATCAGTACAGGACTTAATTATCTCTTTCGCATATTTGTTTGGATTTATTTTTATTTTTATTAACATTATTCTTATACTGGTAAGAAGACCGGTACTTAAAACTTTTTCCGGAATGAATTTCCGGGAAAAACTTCAGGTGTCATTCATTGCCATATTGTTGCTCTCTTTTACAATAGTCGGATATGTAATAGCTTCATTGGCGATAAAGCAATATCAGACAAAACATTATGAAAATTTAAGGGAGAAGCTTAATTCAGTTTATAATGAACTCGAAAATAAAATTTCATCTGGAAAATCTGCTGTATCCGATCCCCGGAATATAAATTTAAGTTCCATTGATGAGACTCTGGTCAGACTCTCCAATATTTTTAATACCGACATTAATCTTTATGATTTAACAGGCAATATGATTGCCACTTCAAGACCGGAAATATTTTACCGGAATCTTATAAGCCGGCGAATGAATAATATGGCTTTTATCAATCTGGCAAATTTTACAAAGTCAGAATATTTTCAAAAGGAAAAGATAGGAAACCTTGAATATATATCAGCATACATGCCTTTTTATACTACTGATAATTCATTTCTCTTTTACCTTAACCTGCCTTATTTCAGGATGCAGAGCGTTCTGGCCAGAGAAATCTCAAATATGGTTGTGGCAGTGGTTAATTTTACTCTGCTTTTGATTGTAATTACTATGAGTCTTGCTGTATTTATCAGCGGGCGACTGACGGCCCCCCTTACAGTACTGAGCAGCAGACTGGCTTCATTTGAACTTGGCAAGAAAAGCGAACACCTTCTTTACAAGGGGAATGACGAGGTGGGAGATCTTGTCAGGCAGTATAACCGTATGGTGGATGAACTTGATGACAGTGCTCAGAAACTTGCACGTTCTGAAAGGGAATATGCCTGGAGAGAGATGGCCAAACAGATCGCCCATGAAATCAAGAATCCTCTGACCCCGATGAAACTAAATGTTCAGCAGCTGTTTAAATCGTGGAAAGACGGAGTTCCGGGATTTGAGAAGAAACTTGAAAGGTTTACCAAAAATCAGATTGATTACATTGATAATCTTTCGTCGATTGCTACCGCTTTTTCATCATTTGCTAAAATTCCTGAAGCCAGTCCCGTTGAGGTGGATCTTGTTGAATCGATCAGGACAACCCTTGAGCTCTTTAAAAACAGTGAGAATATCTCTTTCAGAGTAAACTGGACTCATGGTAAGAAAATCGTCATTTTTGCTGATAAGGAACATGTAAACGGGATCTTTTCAAACCTTATTAAAAACAGCATACAATCAATTCCTGCCGGCAGAGAAGGGATAATAAAAGTAAATATGGATGCAGGCAATGAGAAGGTTGTTGTTACAGTTGCAGATAACGGATCCGGCATACCTGAGTCGCTGCATGACAAAATGTTTATTCCTAATTTCACAACAAAATCGTCGGGAACGGGTCTGGGTCTGTCGATCGTGAAAAGGTATGTAGAAGGTGCAGGAGGTAAAATATGGTTTGAGTCAGATGCTGACAGAGGCACAATCTTTTATATAGAATTCCCGTTAATTGTATATAATCATAAGCCGTAAATAAGGTTTGAACAGAATATTGGCTTATATTTTTAGTTATTAAGGGTAAAGTTTAGTTTTCAATCAGCATCCTGATGAAATATAATCTGGTTCGGAATATTATCAAGTGTATAATAATAATTTTCCTTTTCTTCTGCCCGGGAAATTCTTTTATATGGGGCCAGATGCAGAACATAAGCGGTGTTGTAAACAGTTATGCCAAAGTCAATTCAATCGGTGCAGGTTATGTTATTGTCAGTGATCTTACGCAGGCGGCCCGGTTTTTAGTTAACGATTATGTGATTATGATCCAGATGCAGGGTGTCGGTATCCAGACTGTCCAGGGATCGTATGGCATAAATGTTCAGTCGGTTTTCGGGACACCGGGGGGATATGAATTTCTGATTGTTCAGTCGGTTAATTATTCAACAGGAAGAATAACTTTTACAAGAAGTACATACATAAATACTTACGATGTAAACAGTAATGTTCAACTTATAAAGGTTCCCTTTTACAGCTCAGCCAATGTCACTGCGACCCTGGCATGCCAGCCATGGAACGGTATTTCAGGAACGGGCGGTGTCCTTGCAGTTTTTGTAGCCGGCAAGTTAACCTTAAATGCAGATATTGACGTTTCAGCACAGGGATTTTCAGGTGCGCAGGGCGTTTCCGGAATAGGAGAATGTGTTTTTACAAATGAAACAGCAAACAATCACGATTCTTACCAGTTGTCATGGAATAATGCCGGAATGAAAGGGGAGGGGATTGCGATACACGATTATACAGGAGCAATATTGTACCCTGCTCATGCAAAAGGACAAGGAAGAAACTTTTCAGGCGGCGGCGGCGGAAACGGGCGTTATTCAGGTGGCGGCGGTGGATCTAACCGTGGCAAAGGAGGTGACGGAAAGTTGGAGAAATATATTCCCGGTCAATGCGGGGATGATCCGCGTGATGGAGGTTTTGGTGGCATGAACATTATAGGGACCGCAGTCCAGAATGGTATTTTTGCAGGTGGCGGAGGCGGTGCATCGACACAAGCTGCCGGATCAACGGCTTCTGCCGGCGGACAAGGCGGAGGAATTGTTATTATTATTACCGATTCAATCAGCGGAAATAATCACTCTATTAAATCTGCCGGAGCTTCAGCCTTAAATTCAGTTGCAGATGCGGGTGCAGGAGGAGGTGGCGCAGGAGGGTCAGTCGCATTATCATTTCAGGTATTCGACAGCCAGGTTTCAATATCATCAAACGGTGGCAACGGAGGAACTAATCCGGGTAATTTCGGACAGGGCGGAGGCGGGGGCGGAGGCTTGATATGGTTAAGTTCATCTTCATTGCCCTCTATGGTGACCGGTTCAAATATTTCGGGAGGAACGCCTGCACCCGCCAGCCCGGGCGAGGGAACAGGAGAAAGAAAGTATAACTTTTTTCCGGTGCTTAACGGATTTCTTTTCAATTCGATACGCTCTGCGGCAACAGGCAATCTTACCGATTCAGTTTGTTCAAATATTCGTTATGGTCAGATAATCGGAACTCAACCTGTAGGCGGTACCCCTCCCTATTCTTTCCAGTGGCAAAGCAGCATCACATCCGCAGTAAGCGGATTTGCCACTGCTCCCGGAGTAAGTAACCAGAAAAATTATACCCCGCCTGCACCGATTACCGCTACTACATGGTTCAGACGGGTTGTAACTGATAATGGTGCACCAACTACTGATATAAGTTCACCTGTGATGATTGAGGTTCATCCTTATATAAAAAATAATACAATCGGTAATCCTGATACATTATGCTTTGGCCAGAACACCCAGCTCCTGCATTCTCTTCTTCCATTGCAGGATGGGAACGGCTCATATGAATTTAAATGGGAATCCAGCACTGATAATATATCATTCACTCCGGTTTCAGGAACCGCTGAAAGTTATCAGTCAGCCACAGCTCCGGCCACGACTACATGGTACAGACGTCTTGTAAATTCCGGGGCCTGCAGCAATATGAGCCTCCCGGTGAGGATTAATGTTCTGCAGAATATTCAGAATAACACAATTTCAACTGTCGCTCAGGAAATATGTTCTGGTATGCAATTTACAAATCTCTCAGGGAGCACATCCCCGGCACTAAGCGGAGGAGATAACACTTTCAGATTCAGATGGGAAAGCAGCAGCAACGAATCAACCTGGGTCACGGCAACCGGGGTGACAAATAATCCGGATTATAATCCGGCTGAGTCAGCATCGTATTTCCCGGGGCAGCAGTATTTCAGGAGGGTTGTTTTATCCGGGAGCAATAATGTTTGCGTAAGCACCAGCTCTTCAGTCCTTTTAAATGAATATCCTCTGATCACTAACAATTCAGTAATTCCTGGCGATCAGACAATCTGCTCAGGTTCTTCTCCTCTGCAACT
>CAYPKL010000362.1:0-3188 GCA_964411285.1 uncultured Rikenellaceae bacterium | reverse complement strand
GGATGAAACCAACTCCTTTGAGTTCCATCTTACAGATAAAAATGATCTTGCCGGACTGTCATCCGACACCATTGAGATGGCATTGCTGGAGGCAAAAAAAAGACATAAAGAAGGATGGATATTCACTCTGAACCAGCCAAGCTATATTCCTTTTATGCAATTCTCTGACCGCAGGGATCTCCGGGAGATAATGTACCGGGCGTATACTTCAAGATCCTTTCATGGCGATGAAAAAGACAACAGGTCGCTTGTGACAAGAATTGTAAATCTTCGCCTGGAAACGGCCAGGATACTTGGCTTCAGGAATTATGCAGAAATGGTTCTTGGCGACAGAATGGCTGACGATCCTGTTAAGGTTCAAAACTTTCTGAATAATTTATACGAAGCCTCCCATAATGCTGCAGTCAGGGACTATAATAATCTTGCAGCTTTTGCTGAAAATAGCGGATTGCACGATGCTCCGGAAAGATGGGACTGGCTATACTTCTCAGAAAAGCTGAAAAAGGCCAGGTATAATATTGATGATGAAATTCTTAAACCATATTTTGCTCTCGACAATACCAGAAATGCAATTTTCGACCTTGCATCAAAGTTATTCGGCCTGAAGTTCAGAAAAAATGACAATATTCCGGTTTACAATCAGGAAGTAAGTGCATGGGAAGTATTTGATGAAGGTGATAATCTGCTCTCCATCCTTTATCTTGATCATCATCCCAGGAAGGGTAAAAGCGGAGGAGCCTGGATGACCACTTACAGGAGTCAGCGATCAGAAAAAGGGAAGAGAATAATCCCCTTTGTTTCACTGGTCACAAATTTTACCAGGCCGGCATCAGCAAAACCATCACTTCTTACTTTTAATGAGCTTATCACATTCTTACATGAATTTGGTCATGCTCTGCACGGTATGCTCTCACAGTGCACATACGAAAGCCTGGCAGGAACGAACGTGGCCCGCGATTTTGTTGAGCTCCCTTCCCAGTTTATGGAAAACTGGGCATTTGAAAAAGAGTGGCTCGATTCATGGGCGGTTCATTATAAGACGGGTGAAAAAATTCCTGCAGATATTATTTTAAGAATTAAAGAAGCCTCTGCATTCAATGAAGGGTATGCCTGCTTCAGGCAGCTGGGTTTCGGATTCCTTGATATGGCCTGGCACACGGTCACAGAACCTGTTGGAAATGATATAGGAAAATTTGAATCGGGAGCAATGTCAAAAACTGAGATGTTCCCCGGGGTTGATACTGCAAATCTGAGCTGCTCCTTTACCCATCTCTTCGGAGGGGAATATGCAGCGGGATATTACGGATATAAATGGGCAGAAGTGCTGGATGCAGATGCATTTTATTTCTTTAAAGAATCCGGATTGTTCAACATTGAAATCTCGGAATCATTCCGGAAAAATATTCTTGAGAAAGGGGGCAGCGATAAGCCCATGAATCTGTATGTGGCATTCAGAGGCAGGGAACCATCTCTTGATGCATTCATCGACAGAAGCGGCCTCAAGAAGGTGTGAGGCGTGAGGCGGAAGGCAGCAGGCAGCAGTCCGCTGGCGCGGATTTGCAATCCGTGCCGGATTTGAAAAAAATTGAAACAATAATTAGTATTATATTTACCGGTATATTAGTAACCTGTGTTAAATCTCTTTTAGCTCCACAATATGATTCATTTCTTTAAATGTACATCCGGAAATCTAATTGCTGTTCACTCTGCATCAGGCTTATTGAAAAATGACATTGAAAAGCTGATATGGCTCTTCAGCGATGCAGTAATGCTGCCGGATGAGATTATTGAAGGTGTTTTTATCGGACCGCGAAAAGAGATGATTACACCCTGGAGCACCAACGCCGTTGAGATTACCCAGAATATGGGAATAACAGGAATAATAAGAATAGAGGAATTTTTTCCTGCCCGGTCAAAGAGTCCTGATCACGACCCGATGTTGCAGTCAGTGTATAATAATCCCGGACAGGACATTTTTACAATTGACCGGCAGCCTGAAAATATCATTTCAGTAGCTGATATAAGTCAGTACAATGAAAAAGAAGGACTTGCACTGAACAATGAAGAGATAAGGTACCTCCGGAGTCTTTCCGAAAAAATCGGCCGGCCTCTCACCGACAGTGAGGTTTTTGGATTTTCGCAGGTAAATTCAGAACATTGCCGTCATAAGATTTTTAACGGAATATTTATTATCGACGGTAAAGAAATGGATTCAACTCTTTTTCAGCTAATTAAAGACACAACCCATTATAACCGGAATAAGGTAGTATCAGCTTATAAAGATAACTGTGCATTTCTTTCCGGACCTGTTGTCGAGCAGTTTGCTCCGGCAACACAGGACAAACCCGATTATTTTACGGTTAAAAATTATGAATCGGTTCTTTCGATAAAAGCTGAGACTCACAATTTCCCGACAACGGTAGAACCATTCAATGGCGCTTCCACAGGAACCGGAGGTGAGATCCGCGACCGGATTGCCGGAGGTAAAGGAGCTTTCCCTGTTGCCGGAACTGCAGTTTATATGACTTCATATCCCAGAACTGACGGGGAGCGTCCCTGGGAAAAAGCTATTGAGGAAAGGAAATGGCTTTACCAGACGCCTGCCGACATTCTGATCAAGGCGTCAAACGGAGCCAGCGATTTTGGAAATAAATTCGGCCAGCCGCTTATCTGCGGTTCAGTCTTTACTTTTGAACATGCAGGTGATCCGGGGACGTTAGGTTATGATAAAGTAATAATGCTTGCCGGAGGTATTGGTATCGGAAAGCTGAAGGAGAGTGAAAAAGGTGTTCCTGAAAAAGGGGATCTAATTGTTCTTCTTGGCGGTGATAATTACAGGATAGGCATGGGAGGCGGAGCCGTTTCATCGGTAGATACAGGCAAATATGACAGTTCCATCGAACTTAATGCTGTCCAGAGAGCCAATCCGGAAATGCAGAAACGGGTATATAACGCAATCCGTGCCTTGTGTGAATCTGATAGCAATCCGGTAGTATCCATTCACGATCATGGCGCCGGTGGACATTTAAACTGTCTTTCAGAACTTGTTGAAGCAACCGGTGGTAAAATTGACATCAGCAAATTGCCGGTTGGAGACCCCACCCTGTCAGCAAAAGAAATTATTGGCAATGAATCGCAGGAAAGGATGGGTATGGTGGTTAAGACCTCCGATATTGATTCTGTTTTAA
>CAYPKL010000361.1:0-2630 GCA_964411285.1 uncultured Rikenellaceae bacterium | reverse complement strand
GGTAACTTATGGAAATGGTTATCAGAATGGCTACAAGGGTGAAGATCTAAGCGGTACCGGATGGGGCGATAAATTCGATTTTATAATAATCCATGAATCGGGACATGAGTGGTTTGCAAACAGCATAACAGATGAAGATGTTGCAGACATGTGGGTACATGAAAGCTTTACAAATTATTCGGAAAGTCTCTATCTGGAGTACTATTATGGGAAAAATGCAGCCAGTGAATATATTCTTGGATGCCGCAAAAGAATTTCCAATAACAGGACGATAACCGGTATTTATAATCTCAATTTCACCGGTTCAGGCGACATGTACTACAAGGGCGGGAATATGCTCCATACCCTCCGCCAGATAATAGACGATGATGAGAAGTGGAGAAGTATTCTCAGGGGATTAAATACCGAGTTTTATCACAAGATAGTAAAAGGCTCACAGATAGAGGATTATATAACTGCCAGAACAGAAATTGATCTGAAGCCTTTTTTTGACCAGTATCTCCGGGACATCCGGATCCCTGTACTGGAATACTATATTAAAGGAAGTCAGCTGTCTTTCAGATGGAACAATTGCGTTCCGGGATTCAGCATGCCTTTAAGGATATATATATCCGGGGAAGCCAGAATCATTATCCCTGCCACAGAATTTAATACTATCGACATTGGAATAAGTAATGCCTCAGTTATTCTTGATCCCGATTATTATGTGGCTTCAATGAATATGACAGGAAGTTAAGGCGAAAAGTACACCACACAGCCCCGGGAAGAAATTGAAATGTGACAATCATGCTGGAGGGGAGGAAGGGAAAAGGAAAAAGGAAAAAGGAAAAAGGAAAAAGGAAGAAGAGAAAAGGAAAAAGGAGTAAGTAAAAAGGAAGAAGGGAAAAGCAAGTTGATAAAGAGAATTGGAGTAAATTGGACTTAAATTTAAAATTGCTTTGAAGATGAAAAAAGTCCTTCTCTTTGCTGTTTTTTACATATCATGCATTATATGTTATAGTCAGGAGGTAAAATTCCCAGAAAATATTTACGATTACCTTGAGAATCCCGGAGTATTTGAATTGAATCAGGAAGAGGGTCATACCCCATTGATCCCTTTTAACAGCATAGGTGAGGCTCTGGGTAAAATTCCGGTCGGGCAGGACAATCATTTATCGCTGAACGGAATATGGAGGTTCCATTATTCTGATACTCCGGAAGGGGCGCCTTCAGAATTTTATAAAGAAGGATACAATGACAGGAAATGGGACACAATCAGGGTCCCTTCCAACTGGGAAATGAAAGGTTTTGGAGATCCGCTATTCCGCAATGTGACAACACCTTTTAAACCAGACCCCCCAAAAGTGCCTCGTGAATATAATCCTACAGGTACATACAGAAAAAACTTCATTCTTCCATCGGCCTGGAAAGACAGGGAAGTTTTTTTAAGGTTTGAAAAGATTGCTTCCGCATCATTTGTGTGGATTAACGGAAAAGAGGCCGGATATAATGAAGGCGGCCAGGAACCAGCCGAGTATAACATTACCGGATATCTTAAACCAGGGAAGAACACGATTGCCGTCATTGTTTACAAATATTCTGATGGTTATTATCTTGAAAATCAGGATTACTGGCGACTTGCCGGTATATTTGACAATGTCTGGCTCTTTGCCGCACCTAAATTGCATATTTTCGATTGGGTAGCAACCACCGAACTTGATAACTCGTACACTGATTCAAGACTGGATCTGACTGTAGATATAAAAAATTATTCTCCTCAAACCAGGAATAATTATTCCCTGAAAGTTGTGCTTTATGATCCAGATAAAAGAGCTGTTAAAACATTAACACAAGAAAAGATCCAGGTACGGTCAGGCGAAAAACAGACAATACAATTATCTGAAAATATTAAAAATCCAGCAAAATGGTCGGACGAACATCCGGTTCTCTACAATCTTGTTTTTGAACTTATTAATCCCGGAGGAATAACCGAAGAGGTCATTTCCGGAAGAATAGGATTTAAGGAGACAGAAATTAAAAACCAGGTATTTTACCTGAATGGAAAGCCGGTTAAGCTGAACGGAATTAACAGCCATATGCAGCATCCCCTGTCAGGTCATGCCATGGATGAGCAGACCATCCGGAAAGACCTCAGCATCCTTAAACAATTTAATATCAATTGTGTACGTACATCTCACTATCCGCCTGTTATAAAATACCTGGATCTCGCTGATGAGTATGGGATATACATAGTTGATGAGACGGGAGATGAGGCTCATGCAACAGAATATCTTTCGGAAAAAAAGGAATGGGAAGCTATGTACAGGGAAAGAGCGGGGAAGATGGTATTGCGTGACAGAAATCATCCGTCCGTTCTTTTCTGGAGCGCCGGGAATGAAAGCGGTGAAGGTGATAATATTTGTGCTGTGATAGAGGAGGGAAAGAAATACGACAAAACCCGGTTCTGGATGTATGGGGGTAATGCTTTCAGTCATAAATGCGAAGATATTATAGGCCCTAGATACCCGATGCTGCATGAGCTTATTACCAAAGTGTACAATGTGCCGGAAAGTGAAGACCCCCGACCGTCATTTCTTGATGAATATCTGGCAGTAACAGGGAATGGAGGCGGAGGCCTCGACGATTACTGG
>CAYPKL010000360.1:0-6229 GCA_964411285.1 uncultured Rikenellaceae bacterium | reverse complement strand
TTTAAAATTAACCTGTTAATCATTTCCCGGCCTCATTTATCATCCGGGGAATAAAGTTCTTATTTCTGGCTTTTCAGGGTATTTCTCCGGTAAAATCGACATCTATCACCATTATCTCTGATTTGCCGGTGGTCCTTACAGAGTGTATCCGAAACGGTTCTCATAATCTCTTCAACACTTTTTCTCGTCCTTGAATGACTGTCATTCCTGCCGGCCAGGACAAAGGAACTGTCGACAATAACCACACTGTCTCTTAATATCTCAATTCCGGCCCTGCTGAAAAAACTACCTTTGTCCTGACGGGCATAGTACTCATGATTACAAGCCCTCCGGTAAGCTCATGGGTCAATAATTTGAGTAAGAAAAACCGTCGTCAACAGTGTGCACCTGTCAGTTCAGGTGAAGCTCAAATAGCCGGGTGGGATTAATTATAATTGATCCTGTTTCCAGTTCCCAGAAAGGGAAGATACATCTGATGCTTTCTTCGTCCATTTTTTTGTTCATTAATTGCACCAAAATAATTAATGTCGCTGAATCCTGATATCTAAAGAGCCCGTGATTTGATGATGGACTTCCAGGCTTACATTAAAGGTGCCAATTGATTGACCAAAATTTTTTGAGATTGACTTTTGCATAAACAAGGTGTAACTTAGCATTCAGTAGCATAAGGATCACAATCAAAAATCAGGATGGTAAAAGATGATTGAAGATCCTCCCTGCAAGCCGCGAGGAGTCTTCGATCCCCAATAAGGATTTATTTTGTTTATGGTCTTTAACCCCGTTGCGAACCACGGCGAATGCGCTTGCGGGATTCAAATGAACGCAAAGTCGCGGCTTTAAATATTAAAGAAGGAAAAGTTACCCGCGGCAAACCTTTGATAGCCACAGGCCCTATGGCTCTGTATCACTTTCCTGAATTCCCGGACTGATCCACTGCGACTACATGATAATAATATTCCGGCAGATTATGCACAGAGATATCTTTGAAAGAGCTGGCAATAGTCGTTCCGACCTCTCTTGCAGGTGAAATTTCAACATCAGGCTTTTCAGATCTGTAGATCCTGTAATAGCATAAGTCTTTTTCGGTACCAGGTTCCCAGGTAAGCAGGGCCCTTTCGAATCCATTCTCTTTCATTCTCTCTATCTTCAATCCCCTGATTTCTGCAGGCAGGTCTTCATCATAGCAGGTGGTATATACCACCAGCGACTGAGGCGGGACAAGGTCGGAGATAGTATTATTTTTGAGCGATATCTTGCCGCAGGGATCCTGCAGATCGCCAAAATAGTTGAATGGCACATTTTCAGGATCATACAGATACTTTCTGAAGGGTTTATCTCCGGTAAGCGCTCCCATATCAATCCTGACATTTGTCGGAAGATCATTTCTGTTGATCACCGCCACTGAAATTGATCCGTTTTCCTTATTTTTCACTACAGCTGTCCTGATAAGCGAATCGGATGATACTACTTCAAAGGCTTCTGAAGGACCTCTGAAAAATTTTGTAAGCAGGCCCAGGCAGTAATACCCGGGTTTTGTCGTGTAATTGTCTATTTCCCAGTGGTACAGCCCCCACTTATTTGTGCGATGACTGTTTGCCGGGAATGGGAAATCACTGAAAGTCCAGTATCCGCAACCATAAACTCCTGCATTTATCATTGCCAGTATAGCTTCGGAAACCTGGATGCCCATATATTTCTCCAAAGGAGTGTGGTTATACATGTTTGCATCGTGCATGACCGAGTCAATAATATTGCTGTTCTGTTTTGCCCCGAATTCACCGACTATGAATCTCTTGTTTTTGGTTTTTGACAGATCAGTACCCCATTTGATCTTGTCGTAGAAATACTTATAAAACGTGTTATCAAAAAGGTCACGATCGTTAATATAGTGGTGTCCCCCATAAATACCTGTTATACTGTCCATATTATTTGCGGCCCATTCGATGGTATGCCAGTAAGAGAAAGGAGAAGAGTCAGATGCCAGTAGTTCAATTTCCAATCCTCTTGACTTTATTTCATTATAAAAAAGCCCATGAACTTTTTTGAAAAAGTCCAGATCCTTCACCATCGATGCCCACTCATCCAGCGATAATTCATTTGCCATACAGTAGTATGTTATTTTGTCAAAGCCTTTGACCTTTTTAAGGTATTCCAGATTATCAACCTCATGTTTTACATACTCCATTTCATTCTTGCCTTTCTTAAGACATTTATTACTGAATGTGGTTATGTAAATCTCTGTATTTGTCTCTTTAAGTACATCTAGAAACCAGGAAACCTCATCAATTTTTTTGAAGTCCCAGCTGCAGTTGTCAGGCACCCTGGCAAACGATGGATTCAGCTCGCGCCATCTCTTGGCAAAGATCTGCTCATATTGCCAGCGCGATGGATTATGCATATGGTCGAAAACATCAAATCCGACTCCTCCGAAGTTCTCATTTACAATTGTGGTTTTGATTTCCACATCAACACGGTTGGGATTAATTTTCCGGTCCGTATTCTGTGTGCAACTGACCATCAGTAGAATTAACGGGATAAGGCGAAGTGTTTTCATTTTTTCAAGATTTGGTTAGGAGCACATTAGCTCTTATAAAATTAGTAAATTATCAGCATCCGGGATTGTTCCAGATAATGAAATTTGGTCTCGATCCGGTTTAATAAATTTACTTTCTGAAGAAAAGCTTTGAAAAAGCAATCACAATCATTTGGACATGTGTAGAATAAAACTCATAATAAGCTGATCAATAATTGTTTGAATGAATTCCAGCCTTGTCAGATAAGATTAACCGTTTTTCTAATAAATGAATCTAATACCGGATGAAAATTCATTCACCCTGAAATCAGCATCAGAAGTGCTTTTCAGGATCTTGTTTCCCACCTTGCAATTGTCAAAGGTCACATCTTCAACCAGATTATCAGGTGAGAATCCGGTAATTATAAAGGGTTTTTCAGCATTTTCCCATGATATATTTTTCAGGTAGACATTTTTTATATGACCTGGCTGATCTTCTCCATAGTATTTCCCTGATGTAACAATAAGTTCAAGGTTTTTAAATTCTATTTGTTCCTCGACACGGATATCTTCGAACCTTATATTCTGAACCCAGGCCGGACCGTCGCAAACAATGCTGAATCCTGAATGTCCGTCAGTCCTTCCGCTGTTACGGGCATAAAGAATGTCACAATTTTTAACAAGTACATTTTCCACCGGACTTCCATTCAGTTCATAACCAAGCGTAACACCGTCACTACAAGCCCATCCGACCATCACATTATTGGTAACAAATATCGAATCGACCCTTAAACTGTCATTCATCGATTTTATTGCCACGCAATCGTCGCGGCAGCGCATAAAACAATCATCTATTGTAAAGTTCCTGCATGAAACGGGATTGATCCCATCAACTGAATAAATGCTTCCGTATCCGAAAACCTTAACATTTCGATAGCTGCTGTTATGGCAATTTGTAAGAGTGTTTGTCCATCCTTTGGTATTACGGATAAATATACCGTCCATTGTAAAATTCTCAGTATCTGAGATCCTTACATTCCCTTGCAGAATTCCGCGCCCGGTAATCCTTACATTCCTGAGATTATTTCCTCTTACATTTGCATTCACAACTGCTCCGGCCGGAATGTAGATTGTCTGGTTGCTTTGCAGGTCAATCTGTCCGGCATTGTGGATCCCCGGTTCAAAATAAATAACGCCTGGATCACCTTCCGAAGGCGGATCAACCTCTGGAGGATTTGCAAATACAGCCAAATGCGGCAATCCGTCAATTTCTATATACAGCTTCCGGGGACCTGGTATCGAGAACCTGAGTTCCCTCTCATTTACAATTGCTTGTATCCCCCTGCTTTTCGGACGAATAAGATAATTACTGATATTCTCCGGGGCTGTGATAACTATTTCAGCTGCTCCCGGGCATGAGAAACTTGCAATATTCATGTCTTCAAGTACTCCATGATAAAGGGATGTATCGCCTGCTGACTGATCCAATGTACTCCCGCCGACCCTTTCAACAGGAATATCTTTTCCGTTCACCTTAACAGTGAAATCGGGACTGATAGTCAATCCCTCAGGAATGGGATAAACAATAACCGAAACAGGATCACTGCCGGTACAAGCGGATAAGCCAGATAAAGCAAAAAAGGCAAAAAGGAGATTGGGATTGCTGATAAGGAATTTCAGGCATTTCATAGGCTTGATTTATTTGTAAAGCAATAATAACAATAAAAATCGTTAGAAACAGAGCTTACTGTGGTGCCAAGTCAGAAACTATAGCCGATTCCCACATTCCATTTAAAGCCGGGCTGTGGTGAAATATTACTCCGGATGGCCTGTGTGGCCTGGAAAAATATTGAAACAGGTACATTTATTATTGATAATGACCCTTTTGGAGAAACAAATAATCCATCATTTTTCCCGGTATAGTTGACATAGAAAAGCATCAGGTTGACTGATAATAACAAATTTCCGGCGATGCTTATTTCCGATCGATCATATGCCAGGTAAATGAAATGGCCGGTCATGCTTCCTTTTTCCTGCCCGTTGTCACTCCAATAGTCCAGAGTAAGGGTAGAAACAGGTGAAAACTTGTATGTTCCGGTTATAGAAAATGCAAAATACCTCTCGGCTTTAAGGATTTTCTCATCATTTATTTCTAATTCTGAAAAAAAGGTGCTGAAATTCAGTCCGGTCCTCAGTTCAAATTTTGGCCTCAGGATGATCTTATAGCGGAACCAGTTGTCGATATACCAGGGTTTTAGTTCGAGGTTGTATGCAAGTGCCGGATCATAACTGAATCGTCCTTTTGAAAGGGTCATTGAAGACACCAGAGCCGGCTTACCAAGTGAAAATGCGGGTACGGGAGCCATACCGTTGCTATTGAGGCTGAAAGCGACATTGGCCTTAAGCCTGTTTTTCAGCGTATCCCGATCCTCAAGAGATAAGCCAATTGAATGAATGCATACAAGCAGCATGCAGATTATAATTCTCATTCTTTATGCTTCAATTGTTTTTACTCTGCAGCTGCTCTTTAAGGAACTTAATTCTTTCTTCACCTGAAGAAACAGGGATCATACCCATATGCTCTCCAAGTCTCATAACCTCATACTTACCGTCTTCAAATGGTTCCCATTCCGGTAATCCCTGGCCGTTTGGATCACCATTCTTAACAAAATTCACCCAGTACGACGACATCCGGTCAGCTACTATTGTATCTGTTTTTTCCATCTTATGATCTTTTAACATCTTAATATTGTTGAAGACATAAGGGATTTCACTTGTATGGAAGGCTCCGAATTCAGGATGTTCGGGCCACGGTATTGCACGGTCGAAGTAATATTCAAAAGCCTTGGTTTCTGAGGTCTTTGCCCTGTATTCCATCCATAACCAGGTACTCAGCCTGCTTTGCTCCTGTCCTGCCAGTTTAACGGCAGCTGCTGCATCTTCTTCTGAAGCTGATGGATAAAGCTCTTTGAAATCTTTTCCGGTGCTGCCGTTATACCTTGTTTCATCTGCATTCATTCCGCTCATGAATGGAGTATCATTTTGCTTCCCCCCGGAAAAAATCTTCATGAGATCGCCGGTCTGAAAATAACCGTCCAATACTCCTCCAAAGCGTATTCCCGGATTATCGGGATCCCTTGCGATTATATCCAAAGCCGGTATGGCTCTTAATTCTGCAATCGATGTTGCTCCCTTTGACTTCGCAAATTCAACTCCCTGTTTTTCTCCTTCGCTTAGTGTCGTTACACGGGCCGGACCTCCTGAGAATGAGGAGCCGCTCTGGGTTATAGCACCGTGAAAAAGTCCTCTGGCCAGAGGCGATATTATCAATGCTCTTACAGATGCCGCACCTGCTGACTGGCCGGCAATTGTAACATGTGCCGGATCGCCTCCGAATACTGATATATTTTCTTTGATCCATTTCAGCGCAGCTATCTGATCAAGAAATCCGTAATTACCCGAAACATGATCAGGTGATTCGGCTGTCAGTTCCGGGTGTGCAAGAAATCCAAGAGCTCCCAGCCGGTAATTGATGGTTATAACAATAATTCCCTTTTTTGCCAGCTCCTCTCCATTGTAAACATCGATCGATCCTGATCCTTCCGTAAAGGCCCCTCCATGGAGAAATAACAGAATAGGCAGTTTATCGGCAGGGCTTTTTGCAGGCGTCCAGATGTTTAGAAAAAGACAATCTTCACTTATGCTGTCCTGAACCAT
>CAYPKL010000359.1:0-16563 GCA_964411285.1 uncultured Rikenellaceae bacterium | reverse complement strand
TACCTGGTTCTTGCGTGCAAAATTGAGGAGACCACCAACGATTTTTTTGCATCTAGCCGCCTGTTCCACAATAAGTTTCAGGTCTTCTCTTACCGGTGCATCAGCCGGACTCTCCTCCAGAAGTATATTACTGTACATAATTACAACGCCGAGAGGATTATTAATCTCATGAGCTATTCCTGCTGAAAGCTGACCCATGTGGGCCAGTTTCTCCGACTGCTTAAGGGCCTGCCGCATTGAGGAAAGCTTTTCATTTGATAATGCCAGATCCTGAACTGATTTATGAAGCTTCTCAATAGTGTATGGCAGGCACATTTCGACTTCTGCCAGACCCTTTTTGATTGCAATGGCATGTTCGATACAGCTTTCGTAGCCGCAGGCTCCGCAATCTAGCTGATCTTTTATTGTAATTTTTCCCATCGATGCCAGAACCTCGGTTATCCCTGATTCATCGGTTACTTCCGGACGATAATCTTCAGATCTGTGCCTTACTGACAAGTCAAGATCTGAATATTCATCAAATGTTTTCTGCCACTTTTCAAAATCCAGGTCTTTCATCTTGGTATTGGCATAGGTGCTTACCAGAGCCCTGCGATTATATTGTTTGCCATTTTTTGAAAGGCCGGGACCCATTATACAACCTTCACAGCAAAGCAGTCCCATATGCTGGTTCTTGATAAGTCCGGCTTCAAATTCCTTCAGCGCACCCTGGAAATCGATTCTCCCCTCGGCTGCAATAATATTACCTGTAATGGCGTCGTCATTAATATTGGCTGTCTGAAGAAGTCCGCGTGTTACCGGGAAAATTGCACCTCTGCCTCCAACCGGCTGGTCAAAATCAGAAGGCTGTACCTTTTCCGGTTTGATGCTATACAGGTCGAACAACTCCCTCAACTCAGTAAATGTAATAGCCTCATCAATTTCGGTACTTTCAGCCTTTTTCGCAACACAGGGTCCGATAAACACAATTCTTGTATCATTTCCGTACTTAGCGCGAACTACCCTGCTCATGGCAACCATCGGGGAGACTATTGGTGCCAGCTTATCCACCAGATTATGATGGTAGTGTTTGATATAGTTGACAATAGACGGACAGTCGGAGGATATATAGTAATCCTTCTTTTCTTCCACAAGCTTTTTATACCTTTCAGCAATGAGGTCGGCGCCGAAAGAGACTTCCAGAACATTTTTGAAACCGATAGCCTTTATCATGCCTACCAGAACTCTGAAATCTGTAATTTCCTGAAATTCGGCAGGAAAGCTTGGGGCGACAATGGCCGCAATATCTTTGGATGTATCAAGAAGTTTTAAAACCCGGTCAGTCGTATTCAGGAAAACTTTTGCGCCCTGGCTGCATACCTTTGTACAGTTCCCGCACGCAATACAACGTTCATCAATAACCTCTGCCTGGCCTCCAACAATACGGATCGCCTTGGCAGGGCACTCCCTGACGCAGGTGTAGCATGTACGGCAAAGCTCTTTAATAGTATAGACTAACATTACATCAAACTATCAATTGACCTTAACCCCCTACCCAACCTTCCCCCACGGGGGAAGGAGTAGAACATCCCGCATTGTGGGATAAAAAAGGGAGTGAAGTGTATTTTATAACAGAACATTCCTCTTCTCAAAATGAGTATAAAATATACCTTTATCTGATATTTCCTTATTTTCCTTTATTAGTTTATCGTAAAGATTTATCAGAGACGGTGATTTGCATGGGAGTTTAATAGCTTCAGTCTCATCAGCCTGGTAAACCAGTTTTGCTCTGTTCCTAAGATCGTCTTTTGACGAATTAAATGGCAGTCCTCCTCCATGAATACATCCCCCTGTGCACGTCATCACCTCAATAAGATTGAATTTCGTTCCTGATGATATTGCGTACTTCAGCTTTTCAAGCCCTGCCAACCCATCCACAACAGCAAGCCGGATTTCCTTATCACCGGCATTAATTGAACAATCCCTGAATGATCCTGATCCCCGTAGTTTTTTAATTACCTGTTTGTCAACGTCTCTGCCAAGTTCTCTGTGACTGAACAGTCTGATCACACCTTCGGACAAACCTCCTGACACCTCTGCAAGGGCTGCGGATGAACTTCTTCCTGCAAGAGGTTCGTCGGCAGGTTCCTTTTCAATGTTGGAAACATCAATTCCATAAAGCCTTATAAGCCGGGCAAGTTCTCGGACTGTCATGACAGTATCAACATCGCTGATACCTTTTCTCATCATTCCATCACGGCGTGCTTCATACTTCATTGCCATGCAAGGTGTTACTGACACTGAAAATATCTGTTCCGGCTGAATACCCAACTGATCAGCAACAACGGTCTTAATAAGGATTCCTGTAATCTGTTGAGGTGATTTAATTGTGGAAAGTTGAGGTATGATTCCGGGTAAGGACTGTTCGGCAAATTTAACCCAGGCAGGGCATGCTGTAATAAACAGAGGTTGATCATCTCCCTTTTCAAGTTTTTCAGAAAGCTGGCTTGTAATTTCTGAAATGCAGACATCAATTCCGGTACCGGTTGAAAATACCTTATCAAAACCAATTTTGCGGAGTATAGCGTTCAGGCACTTGTCAAATTCCCTGTTATACTTTATCCCGAGCTCTTCTGCAATAGCAGCAGGAACCAGCGGTGAATACTGGATAGCTTTTACAATTTCATGTTTGTTCAGGTATTCCTGAACCTCCGTAATATTATGTTTCTCATGAAGGGCTCCCGTAGGACAAACCAGAACGCACTGGCCGCACTGCACACAGCTTGAAAAGTTGAAATCCCTGTCCATTGCTGTTCCGATATGGGTTTGCCTTCCCCTGTTGATGAAATCAAGTGATGTTGCTGTTATTGTCTCTTCGCATACTCTCACGCATCGTCCGCAAAGAATGCATTTTGACAATTCCCTTACTATTGCAGGACTCGACTGATCGAGGCGAGGTTTTGTTTTCTTTCCCTTGATCCTTCTTTCCCTGATATTAAGTTCTTCTGAAAGTCTCTGCAATTCGCAGTTCAGGTTTCTGTCGCAATAGAGACAATCATCAGGATGGTTTGAAAGCAGTAATTCAACAATTGTTTTCCTGGCTGTGATAACTCTGGGTGAATGCGTTTTTATTTTCATCCATTCCTCAACCGGCTGCGAACATGCTGTGACAAGTCTCTCTTTACCTTCTACCTCAACAACACACATCCTGCAGGCACCCGTAGGTGTAAAATCCTTCATCCGGCAAAGTGTTGGAATAATTATGCCGTTGCGGTTAAGGGCCGACAGGATTGTTTCTCCTTTTTCGGCTTTGATCTTCTTGTTATTTACCTGAATTGTAAAAAGCATACAATTTATTTAACTATAACAGCGCTGAATTTACAAACATCATAACAGATCCCGCATCCTATGCATTTGTCTTCCACAATGAAAAAGGGCTGAAGCCTCGTTCCATAAATTGCGTTTACCGGACATTTCCCGGCGCAGACGGTACATCCTGTACATTTATCAACGTTAATTGTAAATGTTCTAAGACCCCTGCAGACGTTTGCCCGACATTTTCTGTCGAAAATATGCTCCTCAAATTCCTCCCTGAAATTTTTAAGCGCACTCACAAAAGGGTTAGGAGCCGTTTGTCCAAGGCCGCAAAGGGAAGCATCCTTCATAACGGCAGAGATGGTTTCAAGCTGCATTACTCCTTTAAACCGTTCAAGGGTTGTTCCTGAATCCTCGCTGGCCGGCTTTTTAATTACACTTTCAAGAATTTCGAGCATTCTTCCTGTACCTTCGCGGCATGGGATACATTTACCGCAGCTCTCATGCCTGATGAATTCCATATAAAATCTCACAAGATCAACCATACAGGAAGTCTCATCTATCACAACAAATCCGCCTGCCCCCATTCCGATACCATTTTGCTTCATTGCATCAAAATCGACAGGCGTGTCGAGCCCGTCAGAAGTTATAAATGATCCTGAGGCCCCGCCAAGCTGGATTGCTTTAAACTCTTTACCATCCTTAATACCATCAGCCAGGTCTTCCACAATTGTCCTGAGAGTTGTCCCCATCTCAACTTCTATGACACCCGAAAACCTGCTGCGGCCTGTAAGAGCAAATATTTTTGTGCCGGGGCTGTTTGGTGTTCCGATGCTGCGAAACCATTCCGGGCCATTCTGCATTATCACCGGTACATTCATCAGCGTCTCGACATTATTAATGACAGTTGGCTTTCCTGACAATCCTGATGTTGTCGGATAGGGAGGTTTGAGCTGAGGCATACCCCGTTTCCCTTCCAGGCTGTTTATCAGGGCTGTCTCCTCGCCACAGACAAATGCACCCGGTTCCATCCTGATATTTATATCGAGGTTATATCCACTGGAATAAATATTATGTCCGAGAATGCCATATTCACGAGCTTTTTCTATTGCTTTCTGTAGTCTTTCACGCGCATGTTCCGACCCTGATTTCAGGTAGATGATACCATTTGAGGCGCCGATAGCATAGGAGGCTATGGCAACTCCTTCAATGAGCCGGTGGGGATCGCTTTCAAGGATCATCCGGTCACTGAATGAACCCGGATCACTCTCCTTCGCGTTGCATATTAAGTATCTGGCATTGGAAGAAGTATTAAGAGCCTGTTTCCATTTAAGCCCGGTAAGATAGCCTCCCCCGCTCCTTCCCCTCAGACCGCTTCGTTCAATTATGTCGCAAACTTCTTCATATGTATAATGACGGATTGTCTTTATGTAGGTTCTGTATCCTCCCCTGGCGATGTATTCTTCAATACTTTCCGGATCATAACATCCACAGTTTGCCAGAATAATCCGTTTCTGACGTGCAAAAAACGGGATATCATTTATGAATGTTATACCCGGCCAAAGCTCAAATCCTTTTGTTCCGGACTGGCCTATAAGATCATCTTCATTTATATCGTTATGAAATACACCATTTAGTAAGGGTTCAACTTTTTCCTCGGTAATGTTCCTGAAGAAGAGTCTGTTTTTGCCCGGCATCTGAATACAAACGAGAGGTTCAAAGTTTGCCGGGCCTGTGCAACCGACCTTTACCACGACAGCTCCCGGTTGATTCTCTTCGAGTAGCAATTTAAGAGCATTGCAGGTTTTCCCTGAACCTGCAATAATGCTGCTGGTGTTGGATGAAACATAGATAACAGGCACATCAGTTTTATCGCGGCGAACCTGCGATAATACCTTCTCTGCCTCATGTGTGAGAGTATCGGATTCAAATAACAGTACCTTTTCAATAAGGAATGTCTTCAAATCGTCCATTTAGTCATTTTCAATTAAATACTTCAGTTTTCTAATAAGGTCAGGCACCTGCTCCTGTCGTACATGTATCTGATATTCACCGTTAACCATTATAACAGGTCCATGATAACATCCCCCCATGCATGTTACTATGTCGAAGCTGAAATTACCGCTTCGTGTTGTCTGGCCCGGAGCTGTTTTCAGCTCCTCCCTGAATTTATCAACAACCGCCTGTGATCCGTTCATAAAACATGATGTTCCGTGGCAGATATTAAAATGGACCTTCCCTGCCGGAATAAATTTGAACTGGTCGTAGAATGTTGCCAGACCAAAGATTTTTGTTGTGCTTAAGCCTATATGGCTTCCGACTTTTACTATTGATTCTTCGGAGAGATAACCCTCACTTAACTGTATTTCCTGCAATAGTGGAATCAGGTCTTCCCTCCTGCCCTGCTTATATTTTTTCAGAATTTTTTCGATATCCTCAGCCATTCTGTTTACTAAAACATTTATACAAATATATTTTATTTATTGTTAATAAATAAACATTGTTATTTTATTAACAATAAAATAATTAAAATAATTTCTGGAATTATCCGGGGAGTAATGGATCCCACAACTTGGTCTGTTTGTGCGTCAGCAAAAGAAATATTACTATTTTTGAGAATATTTTATTATTGAAAAATAATGGCTCAGAGAATTGAGATGCAGATCTGTTTAGGAAGTTCTTGTTTTTCAAGGGGTAACAGGGAAGTTGTGATGTTCATTAAAGAGTATCTCAAAAAGAACCATCTCGAGGACCGGATTGTATTCAAAGGAGCCCGATGCATGAATCTGTGCAGCAATGGTCCTAATCTCAAAATAAACGAAAGAACCATTGAAGGGGTAACCATGTCGAGGATTGAAGATATCCTGGAGAGTGAATTTGGAAATTTAAAATAGTAAAAGCGGGCATTCTATATGAGCGACAGAAAACCAATCTTCTTCATTAATGATCAGAAGTGCAGGAACTCATACTCTTGTGTCAGAGTCTGTCCTGTGAACGCTATTGAGGTAAGGCCGCAGAAAGAGCATCCGACAATTATTGAAAACAGGTGCATAGGTTGCGGATTATGCTTTATTTCCTGCGCGCCCCGTGCAGCAGAATTCCGCGATTCACGAGATGACGTAAAGAAGCTTCTGGCGTCCGACAGGAAGTGTGTTGCTCTTGTTGCTCCGAGTATTTCCTCAGAATTCGACGACATTACTGATTACAGAAAATTTGTTGGGATGCTTCGCGCCCTTGGATTTGATTATGTTCATGAAAACTCATTTGGAGTTGATCTTATTGCAGCCGAATATGCTAACCTGTTCAATAAGGCAGAAGGCAAATATTATATAACTGCTAACTGTCCGTCGATAGTGAAGCTTATTGAGAAGTATCACCCTGAACTGGTGCCTAACCTTGCTCCTTTTGTTTCTCCTATGATTGCGACGGCAATGGTTATTAAGGAGATATATGGAGAAGAGGTAGCAATTATCTACCTCGGTCCGTGTATCGACAACAAAGACGAAACATTTCTATTCAATGAAGGAAGGCTTGTTGAGGGCATCCTTACATTTATCGAGCTGAGGCAGTTATTTGATGAGTTTGAAATTCAGGAGAGAGTGGTAAAAATGTCGGAATTTGATCCTCCCTATGGAAACTGGGGAGCCCTCTATCCTCTGCCTGCCGGAATAGTCCAGGCGGGAGGCATTAAACGTGATTTTTTTAGCAGCAATGTCATAACAGCTGCCGGTAAAGAAGAAGTTTTTGAAGCAATAAATGATTTCAGCAAATACATTGATACAATCCATCATCATTTCAATTTGTTTTTCTGTCATGGATGCCTTCTTGGACCAGGAATGGAGAAACACACGGAAAGGTTTAAAAGAAGAGCGCTGGTCAGGCTGTATGCTGAAAAAAGAGTAGGGAAGCTCGACAAAGCTCAATGGCAGAAAGATATGGAAAAGTGGTCAAAACTTGATTTCACGCGATCATTTACACCTGATGATCAGAGGATTCCCGAACCGCCAGCCGAAACTGTCAATGAGGTATTGAAAATTATTGGAAAGGAAAATCCGGATGAAGAACTTAATTGCGGGGCGTGCGGGTATAAGTCGTGCCGTGATTTTGCTTCCACTGTGGCAAAAGGGCTGGCCGTTCCGGAAATGTGTCATACTTTTAACCTGAGAAACAAACAGGAGTATATTGAGACATTGCGGCAGACCAACAAAAAGCTGGCCGAGACAAAAAGAGCCCTTAAAGAATCGGAAGAGATTGCCATGAGAGAGAAAGAAATGGCTCAAAGTGCATCCGATATGATGAACAATATGCTTGAAAAACTACCCACGGGAGTAGTAATTGTTGATAACAACCTTAAAATTCTTCACTCAAACCTCAGTTTTATAAATATTATCGGGGAAGACGCAAAAGCTATTTCTGATATAATTCCAGGGCTTGTAGGAGCTGATATTAAGACACTTATGCCATTTAATGTTTATAATATGTTCACTTTTGTCCTTAAGGAGGATGAGCCCGTTGTAAGCAAGGATATTCGTTTTGAAGATAGCATGCTTAATATTTCAATTTTCCCCATTAAGAAAAACAAGATGTGCGGCGCTATAATCCGCGACCTGTATTCACCTGAGGTTCAGGGAGAAGAAGTCACAAACAGAGTCAGTGAAGTAATTGATAAGAATCTCGAAATGGTCCAGAAAATAGGATTCCTTCTCGGGGAAGGAGCCTCTGAAACAGAGCAGATGCTTAACTCAATTATTGAGTCATACAAAAAAAGAAAAGAGATCAGGTAATTAATTTCCGGACATAATAAGTGTACAAAGATTTTTATATTGAAGTAAACAGCCAGCAGAGAAACCACGACGGTGAAAGGATTTGCGGAGATGTCTTTCTTTACAGGTATATAAAGGAAGAAGACAGGGTGATTGCTGTTCTGTCGGATGGAATGGGCCATGGAGTAAAAGCTAATATTCTTGCAACCCTTACCGCCACCATGGCCCTTAACTTTACCGGCGAGCATAAAGAGGTTGACCGGATTGCAGAAATAATAATGAATACTTTACCGGTTTGCAGCGAAAGGAAAATCAGTTATTCAACTTTTACAATTGTCGATATTGAGAGCAGCGGCCGCGCAAACATTCTTGAGTATGATAATCCCTCCACTATTGTTCTAAGGGGACCCCTGATATTTGATCCTTCATGGAAAAAAGTAGTCCTGAATAAAGGAAAAAATTCCGGAAAAGTGCTTAGAACCTGTTCGTTTGTACCTGCAAAAGAGGACAGGATAATTTTTTGTTCCGACGGAGTATCCCAAAGCGGGATGGGGGGTGAGGCATTTCCATTTGGCTGGGGTCGCGATGATATTGCTGCTTACGCTTCATCTCTTGTAAGCAGTGAAGCATCGATATCGGCTGTAACCCTTTCGGGAAAGATAGTTACCATGGCTCACAAGAACGATGGTTACAAAGCAAAGGACGACATAAGCTGCGCAACCATTTATTTCCGGGAGCCACGAAAATTACTTCTTTGCACCGGCCCCCCATATGAAAAAGAAAAAGATCCGGAGCTTGCGGCAAAAGTAAAAAACTATAATGGCAAGGTTATTATATCAGGCGGAACCACAGCTGATATTGTTGCCAAAGAACTGAATAAGGCAATAATTGACGAGCTTATATTTGAGGATCCGGAATTGCCTCCTGAAAGTTTTATAGATGGAATTGACCTTGTAACTGAAGGCATACTTACTCTTCAGAAAGTAAATGAAATATTAAAATCCTACAATAACAGTGTCAGGCTCGGGAAGGGTCCTGCCGACAAAATAGTCAGGCTGATCATGGAAAGTGATGAGATACACTTCATTATTGGTACAAAAATCAACGTAGCCCACCAGGATCCTAATCTGCCTGTTGATCTTGAGATACGCAGAACAGTGGTCAAACGAATTGCACGGTTGCTGGAGGAAAAGTGGCTGAAGAAGGTAAGCTTTGAATATATATGATTGCGGATTGCGGATTTTCGATTTCGGATTTATCTGCAATCTATAATCCGAATTCAGAAATTAATTTCTAAAATCAGTCAGCACCCGTCTTAAGGTGCAATAAAACCCTTTCAAACAGAAGCGGCTGGATATCAGGGTAGGTGTTTTCTTCGGCGGTAAAAGAATCTATTTTGATCTCTTTTATCTCAGATGTATCCGGCAAAGGGCCCAGCTTAAGAACCTTTCCAAGGTAAAGTCTGCCATAACCTGTTTTTCCGTCTTTTGTAACTGAATATGTAGAAACACATTCGAGTAAAAAATCTGCTGCCCCGGTCTCCTCCCTCAGCTCTCTGTCAGCTGCCTCGTATGAGGTTTCGCTTTCCTCTATATGTCCTCCCGGGATTTCCCAGGTTGTCCTCAGACGGTGGCGGACAAACAACCATTTTTCCCCAAACATAGCGGCAATTACCGAATATGTAAGCCCCGTTTCAGGGACATATGAAGGATCATAAAATTTAACTTCTGTCACTTATTTTTGATATCCGGAGTAAAAGTAACGATTATACCAATAAATATTAATGAGTACTTTTACAATTTAAATCTCAAAAATGATACTTCTGATAATTCTGATAATTATTGAAATTTTAACCCTTATAACCATAAGGCAGCACTTTTATGAAAAATCGTGGATGCGATACTATTTTTTCATAATTATTAACATGGTAATCAGTGTCTGGGTGTGGATACTATGGATTAAAACAGCCTCATACAGGGGCATTTTTGATGAAACGGAACATGTCTGGCTTTTAATGACACTGACAGGAGCTTTATGTACCATAATGGTCCCAAAAATAATTCTTAACCTTTTTCATTTTTCAGGAGTAGTTGCCAGACGAAATACGGGTGGCCATAACAGGATGATCACAAACACAGGACTAATTATCTCTTTAGCAGTATTTCTTATGCTCTCCGCAGGTACCCTGCATGGAAGGTTTAATTTTAAAACTGAAGAGATAACTGTTAAAGTCAAAGGCTTGAATCCTGATCTTGAAGGATTCAGAATAATTCAGATCTCTGACCTGCATCTTTCATCCTTTTACCACCACAAAAATCTGCTGCTCAAAGTAATGGAAGATATTAACAGGCTGGATCCCGATATAATAATTAATACCGGTGATTTTGTCACTATCGGATGGCGTGAATTCGGACGGTTTGATACTGTTCTTAACGTTGCCAACGGTAAGTACGGAAATTATGCCGTGCTGGGGAATCATGATTTCGGAACATATGATCCTTATTTCACTGAGGCTGATAAGGAAACCAATGTACTCCTCCTCAACAAGTTGATCGCCACATCGGGATATACTGTTTTGAATGATGAATCGACAAGGATAAATGTGGGGAGTGCAAAAATCAGCTTAACCGGGGTTGTTACAAAAGGTTCTTTTCCTGAGATAATTTCCGGCGACCTGACTAAGGCTGTCAGGGGAAGCGACAGTGTCGATTTTAAAATCCTGCTGACTCATGATCCCAACCACTGGGAAAGCGCTGTCAGGGGAAAAACTGATATTGATTTAACTTTCTCGGGGCATACTCACGGAATGCAGATTGGAATAATTACAAAAAAAGTTGCATGGAGCCCTGCCAGTTATTTTTATCCAAGATGGAACGGACTCTACAGGGAAGGAGACCAGTTTCTGATAGTAAACAGGGGACTGGGAGTACTTGGAATTCCTTTCAGGATATGGATGCCACCCGAAATATCGGTGGTTACACTTATTGCTGGTTAGTATACAGTATGGTTGCAAAAAATACCTGTTTTATTGACCCTCATCCCAGGGTCTTTTGGAAATTTTTATTTTTAAGACTATTATTGCTATATTAATCGAGAGTTTTTTAAAAACCATACTTGCTTAGATAAAATAACCCCATTTAAATATGAAAAGTCTGACTGTTTCGATACTGTTATTTTCATCTGTCCTGTTTTCTTGTACCAGAGAATCAGATAAATGGATCAGGATTAATCAGCTTGGTTACAAACCTGATGATATTAAAGTTGCTGTTCTGATAAGTACAGGTCAGATTAAGCTGACCTCCTTTAAGATAGTTGATGCAGGCACAGGAAAAGTGGTTTTTACAAGAAAGGAAAATTTTGAATCTCAGCCTTTAACACCTTTTAAAAGTTGTTTCCGTCTTCCATTTACCGAATTGAATAAAGAGGGAATATACAGAATAGAGGCGGGGAAGATTGTATCGCCGGACTTCAGAATAGGAGATGATGTTTATAACGGCACCGCCGATTTTCTCCTTACATATATGAGGCAGCAGCGATGCGGATTTAATCCTTACATTAAAGATTCCTGTCATTTGGATGATGGTTATGAGATTTACGGGCCGGCTTCCGATTCAGTACATATTGATGTGACGGGAGGATGGCATGATGCAGCGGATTATCTTCAATATGTTGCCACTTCAGCCAACGCAACCTATCAGATGCTTTTCTCCTATTCTGAAAATCCGTCGTCATTCGGAGATAGTTATCTTGCTAATGGTTTGAAAGGCCAGGATGGAGTCCCCGATGTCTTAAATGAAATAAGATGGGGTCTCGACTGGCTGCTTAAGATGAATCCGGCCCCTGGTGTCATGTATAATCAGATTGCCGACGACAGGGACCACATAGGATTCAGGTATCCGAATAAAGATACGGCAAATTACGGGAAAGGACGCGAAAGGGCTGTCTACCGCTGCACCGGAAAACAGCAGGGGCTTTTTAAATATAAAAACAGGGCTACCGGGATTGCTTCAACTGCAGGTAAGTTCGCTTCTGCATTTGCAAAAGGAGCACGGGTTTATGAAAAAATTGATCCTGAATTTTCAAAAATACTTTCAGAAAGAGCTGAATCAGCATTCGCTTATGGCCTGGAAAATCCCGGAGCCTGTCAGACAGCTCCTGGAACAGCGCCCTATTTTTATGAAGAGGATAACTGGGTTGATGATATGGAACTAGCTGCCATTGAATTATTTAGTACTACAGGAGATACGGAATATCTAAATCATGCAACCGGTTTTGGACGAAAAGAAAGAACAACTCCCTGGATGGGCGCTGATACAGCCCGTCATTACCAATGGTATCCCTTCATGAATATGGGTCACCCGGTAATTGCCGCAGCGAACCCTGATAGTGCCTTAAAACAGGAGTTCCTTGGTAATATGAAAGAAGGGCTGAGTCTCATTCAGACAAAAGCAGCCGGGAATCCTTTCTTAATAGGGGTGCCGTTCATTTGGTGCTCAAACAATCTTGTAACCGCTACTCTGACCCAGGCTCATCTCTATTCCGGCTTGAGCGGTGATAACTCCTTTGCTGAACTGGAGGCTGCGCACCGCGACTGGCTTTTTGGATGCAATCCCTGGGGCACAAGCATGGTTGTAGGGCTTCCGGCAAATGGAGATTATCCCGATAATACACATTCCTCGTATGTGGTAAACGGGGGTCAGGTTGAAGGGGGCCTTGTTGACGGGCCGGTTTATTCAACAATATTCAACTCTCTTGAACATATTTATCTGGCAAAAGAGGATGAATATAAAAAGAACCAAACCATTCTGGCTGTTTATCATGATGATTTTGCTGATTATTCAACCAATGAGTGTACAATGGATGGAACAGCATGCCTTGTTTATTATCTCTCTGCCTTACAATCGAAGTGAAGATCAGAATCAGAGAGAGGCCGTCAGCTGAAAGCCTTCCACTATTTCAGGATTTTGAGTACCAGATTAAGTATTCGCACAGGAGATCTATTTCAATTCTTGTTTCACCTGAAACAGGCGTTATAGTCAGAGCTCCTTTCAGAACTCCTGTCGGGACAATTGAACACTTTCTCAATGAGAAATCGGCATGGATTATAAAGACCCTGGGCAGTTTCAGCTCGTTGAAAAGGTTGGATAAAAAGGATGGATATTCAGACGGAGATTCGATATTGCTTTTTGGTGAAGCTTATAAGCTGAAGATTGTTGCATCAGACAGATATTTCGTCCAATTAAAGGATGACAATATAATCGGGCTGGAGTTTCGTGAGAATAACAATCCATTGTTAATAAGAGCAATTCTCGAGCACTGGTTAAAATTTACAGCCGGAAAAGAATTAACATCAAGATTTCGCGAAGCCCTTATAAGGTACAGTGGCTACGGGTTTGCACCAACGGAATTTACGGTAAGGACAATGAAGAAGAGATGGGGAAGCTGCTCTTCAAAAGGCAAAATAGCAATCAGCTACGATCTTATCAGGATTGATAAGAAATTCAGTGAATATGTAATTGTTCATGAATTATGCCATCTGAAACAACACAACCACAGCGGAAATTATTACAAGCTGCTTTCGGAGGTATATCCAGGGTGGAAACAGGTAAGGGAAGAGCTCAAAAAATACTTAAGATAAAATATACTCCTGTCTCATAGATGGGATTTCGATGTTATGGAATCCGTCTTCCTGAAGCCTTGCTGAATAATTTACCTGGGTTTCATATTCCCCGTGTACCAGAAATGTCTTTTGAATTGCATGTCTGTCCTGGCAATTCAGAAAGTTAATCATCTCCTTATAATCACCATGACCGCTGAATGAGTCAATTTCTCTTACTTCAGCATTCACCTTATAAACGGTTCCATGGATAGATACTTCTTTAGCCCCGCCGGCTATCCTGGCTCCCAGAGTGGCGGGAGAACAGTAACCCACGATCAGGATTGTATTTATCGGATTCGAGATATTATTTGCAAGATGATGCTTTATCCGTCCTGCTTCCATCATACCCGATGCTGAAATGATTATGCATGGCTTTTTATAATCATTAAGCTTTTTGGAATCTTCCTGCCGGGATATATATGTAAGGCTGTTAAAACCGAAAGGATCAGCATCAGTTTGCATTATACGAAGAACTTCTTTATTAAAACACTCGGGGTGCATCCTGAAAATAGTGGTTGCATTAACGGAAAGCGGGCTGTCGACGAAGATTTCGATCCGTGGAAGTTTGCCCTGGTTGAAAAAATTATTCAGCGAATAAACTATTTCCTGTGTACGCCCGACGCTGAATGAAGGGATTATAAGCTTTCCGCCCTTATTAACGCAGGTATGTATAACCGTTTTAAGTAATGCCTCATCAGCCGATTGGCTGTCTTGATGCAACCTGTCGCCGTAAGTTGATTCCGTAATCAGGATATCTGACTGGGGGAATGGTCGGGGAGGTTGCAGAATCCGTGAATAAGGTCGGCCTATATCGCCGGTATAAGCTAAATGTGTGGTCCGGCCGTTTTCCTTAATCAGCAGGTTAGCCACACCACTTCCTAGCATATGTCCCGTGTTTGTAAACTTAACTTTTAAATTATCATCTATCCTGAAATTCATTTCATAAGGGACTCCGATGAAATGAGTCATGCTCTCCCTGGCATCCTCCTGATTAAAAAGCGGAGTCACCAGGGGTAGCCCCTTTTTGGCCCTTCTTTTATTAAAGGTCTTTGTGTCATGCTCCTGAATGAATGCAGTATCGGCAAGCATTATTGAGCAGAGGTCACGTGTTGCATTGGTGCAGATAATCGATCCCTTGAAACCAAGCTTATAGGCATATGGAATTAGTCCCGAATGATCTATGTGTGCATGAGTCAGAATTATATGATCGACTAAGGAAGGATCGAATCCCAGATCCCTGTTCATGCCGTCAGTTTCAAGGCCTTTCCCCTGAAACATTCCGCAATCAAACAATATTCTTTTCCCATTTTCTGTTGTCAGCAGAATTTTGCTCCCTGTAACTTCTCTTGCCGCTCCTAAAAATTTCAACCTCATAACTATCCTGATTATAAATTCATAATATTTTTCCGGAATTCAAATATAATAAATATACCTGTCATGGTTCCAAATTATTCCACAAGCACAACCACAATATCCATAACATTAGTAAATGTCGGACCGGTTTTAATATGCCCTCCGGCTTTTTTAAAGAAATTATACGAATCGAATCCGGTCAGATATTTTTCCGGATCAATCATCATCCCTTCTGCCTGTATGACGGTTTCTGAATCCACCACGGCTCCGGTTACATCTGTCGGACCGTCAGATCCATCCGTTCCTGCTGAGAGTACTGTAATTCCGGTGCAATCCCTGAGCCTCATTGCCGCTGATAATGCCAGTTGCTGATTCCTTCCCCCGATACCTTCATTGTTTATTTTTATTGTTGTCTCCCCGCCATATAAAAGGCAGGCTGGTTTTTTTACATCCTGATTGTTTTTATACTGCTTTGCAGTTTCAATTATCGACCCTGCAGCATATTCAACATCACCATGCATTTCACTGTCAATAATATGGGTATTGAATCCCAGATCATCAGCGCATCTTTTTGCTGCTTCAAGAGCTGTCAGGTTTGTTCCTGCCAGAATATTCAGGACATCTGAGAACAAGGGATCCCCCGGTTTGGGCGTCTCCGGCTTTATTCCCAGGGTGCCGTCTTTAAGATAATTCAGTATCCCTGCAGTAATATCAGTGGTAAGCCTGTATTTTTCAATTATATTCATGGCGTCGCCAAAAGTTGAGGTATCCGGGAGTGTCGGCCCGGAAGCAATCACCTCCAGCTGGTTTCCGGGAACATCTGAAATTATCAGGGTAATGAGTGAAGCAGGCCAGACTATCCTTGCAAGATGTCCGCCCTTGACTCCTGAAAGATGTTTCCTGACGCAGTTTATCTCATTTATCGAAGCCCCGCATCTTATAAGAAGATTATTTACTATATAGAGTTCCTCCGGCAGAAGGCCTTCAGGCAAATCTGTCAGCAAAGCTGAGCCTCCTCCCGAGATTAGGCAGATAACCAGATCATTTTTATCCGCCTGCTGTGCAATGCTGATTATTTCCCGTGAAGATCTGAAACCGTTTAAATCAGGAATCGGATGCCCGGCTTCGCTTACCTTAATTTTTTTTAGTTTACAGGAATAGCCATATTTGACGACAATATGTCCGCCGGTAATATGTTTACCAAGAATGGTTTCCACATAATGTCCCATCGCAGCGCTTGCTTTTCCTGCTCCTATAACATAAATATTCCGGAAATTTTCGAGATCGAACTTATGACCGTCAATATCCAGGAGTGAGCCATCGAGCCGCATTATCCTGGTTATAAGCTTTCCCGGAAGAACGCTTTTCACTCCGGCCATAAAGATCTTTTCAGCAATTTCCCTGTTATTCATAATCAGAATTCAAATTTTCATTTCCATTTTTTTACCCCTAAATCCCCCAGGGGGGACTTTAAATCCGCATTTCTTTTCAAGC
>CAYPKL010000358.1:0-5126 GCA_964411285.1 uncultured Rikenellaceae bacterium | reverse complement strand
GGATTTGACAAAATGGTCATAGTTCTGCCACACCCTGAGATAAATAGGAGTGAGGTTCTTCGAATTTTTCTTGGTCTTCCAGAGCCAAAATATGACTTTAATGTTGTTTTCCATGATAAAAAAGGTTAAAAATTTGCAATTCGGAAAACAAGACTGGATTGGGTTTTGGAGACTTTCAATTAAACAATTCTTATACCAAAAGGGGTAGGAGAAAGAGTAGGTATAAGAAAAGTTTAATTTTAAATACCCTGTTTTTTTGTTTTCGGGGGGCAGTCGCAATAATGATGGTTGCCGTGTAAGTATTGATTATTAGCGTGTTGTGCAGGTGCGTTATTGTGTTTGCCCATTATTTGTACGCTTGCGTTACATCGGGTAGCGGAAACGATGAATATACCTGCACTGCGAGCGGGTAACAAAAAGACAATAACTGATTGGATTAGAGTCCTTTATTGAGCTGTAGGCTCAAGGTAACTGGTAAGGTAATATAAATGTCCATGTGTTTACTGGGTCTATTACGTTTTTTGGAACGGGATAGGTAAAGTTAGGGTAGTCCCAATAGGCAAAATTACCAATAGTGCCCACATAAAGATGGGGATTTATAAACTTTAAATCAGTCATATGACTATTATCTGCTGTTATTTACCAATCATCATCACCATCAAAATCCCCATAGTCATGTTTGTCACCACAAATGTCAAAATGAACAGGATTTGCTATAGTTGAAAATGCTGTTTCAACTTCTTCACATGTCCTGTTCCCGCCTTTATTTGCTCCAGTAATAATCTGCGGTATTACATCATCAGGAGTTTGATCTCCTTCAAGATCACGTTCTCCATCTGTCCCAAGGGAAACAGGTGTACTTGGACCGGCAATCATTAGAGCAGATCCATTATCCGGGATACCAGCTCCGAGTCTGTTATTATCTTTTGTATCTTTTTCACAGGATCCCAATAAGCCAATCAGAGCAAGACTTGCAAACAAATAATTCAATCTTTTTATCGCTTATATTGTTAGTTTATATAACATTCTTACTATTTAAACTTCAAAATCAATTTTTTGTTACAGTTGTTTTAACCAGTAAGGGTCTATAAATGATAGAAATTACTTTTCAATTGATAAATATTAATGGATACAAATTTTCAGATCTGAATGAAAAGAGAATAATCAAACAATCTTATAGAAATTTCCAATCTGATATATATAGACAATATATATCGCCATTTTACTCTTCTTCATGATGAAAGATCAGGCTTTTTGCTTTTAAGTTGTAAAAAGTGGATGTTTATGCAGGTAAAGCAATATAATTTTTACCTGCCCAACCCAATTGCCTGAAACAAGTGCGGGAGTGAGTGTATTAAAGATTCTTATCAGGATACATTTCGTTCCAGTGTCCGGGTTGATTCCTTAGTTTTTTATCAAACCAGGCCATAATTGTATCGTGCCATTGAAGGCGTTTCTTATAGTCGAGTATGTGGTGGTTCTCACCGTTGATCAGAACCATTTCCACTTCTTTTCCAAGAATTTTCAGGGCAGCATAGAACTGAAGACTTTCTCCGACAGGCACATTTGTGTCAGCTGTACCGTGCAGAAGCAAAATTGAATTCCGGAATTTATCTGCATTAAAAAGAGGACTGTTATCGACATAAATATCCTTTCGGTTCCAGGGATAGCTGTTTCTGGTTGCACCTGCGCTGTAAGAGTAGCCCCAGTATCCTTCACCCCAGTAGCTTGTGATGTCGCTGATACCTGCATGGGCAATTGCGGTTTTAAAAATATCCGTTCTTGTCTGAAGCAACATTGTTGTAAAACCACCGTATGAAGCGCCGATACAACCCACGTTATGAGCATCGGCCGATGGAAAATCGGCAAGAAACTTTTTTGTCCCTTCGATAATATCGTCGATAGCATCTTGTCCCCAGCCATTCACGTGCAGGGCTGAAAAATCCTGGCCGAAGCCTGTCGATCCGCTGGGTTGCAAAACATATACAATATAGCCTTCGGCAGCCCAGATATTTTTGGGATAACGGCCTCCGAAAGCCCGGTCCGTCGGAGTTGTACCGCCATAGTAGTTCACAATAACAGGATATTTTTTTAACGGATCGTAACCCACAGGGAAATATACCCTTCCATAAATCGTTGTTCCTTTGGTATTTACAAAGTTCCATTCTTCTGATTTCCCGAATTCCACATCTTCAATCTGTTTTGCCGTTGGATCGAGAATCAAAGTAAGTTTCCCGCTTACCAGATCAAGTGAATAAAGCTTCTCCGGTGTGCTGATACTGCTCCCTGAAAATACAGCCACCGTTTTATTCGCAGCATAGTCTACTGAACTGATGACTTCTACCGGCACATTGATCTTCTGGAAACTCCGTTTTTTAAGATCGAACCGGTACAGATTTACATAATCGCGTTCGGCAGCAGTGAAATAGATTTTCCCGTCGACGGCCCAGTAGGACCTTTCGACTGCCGGATCAAAGTCGCGGGTCAGGGGCTCTGCCTTCTTTGTTATCAGATCGAAAAGAAAAAGCTGGGTATCATAGCTGTTCGGGATCCGTCCCTGGCTCACTTTCACACCCAGGTCCCCGAAAGTTTCAGGGCCTCCTGACACCAGCAGCTGTGTTCCGTCAGGCGAATACCGGCAAAATCCGCTATGCAGTTTATCTTTCCAGATCGTATCGCATTTCATTGAAGCAACTCCCATTTCAAACAGGGTTTGTTTCGAAAAAGGGACTTCACTGTAATCCGTTTGCGACGTTGAGAAAAGGATTCCGGAGCCATCCGGTTTGATATCCTGCAAAAAAGCAGATTCAGATCCTGCCGTCAGCGGACGTGCCACTTTTGTCTTAATGTCGAAAATATTCAGGTATGAACGGTTACGTGTATTCGGGATACGGTCTTCATTACCAAAAATACGTTTAAGGTCACCTGTCTTCTCAGCTTCTTCGTTGCGGGAAAAAATAAAATACTCCTCATTCGGTGACCAGCTTATTCTTCCAGGCGACTTTAAGCCTGAGGCCACTGGAAGTTCCTCACCAGTCTTTACATCAAAAACATAAACGTCAGAAGTCCCTTCTTCCCCGATCTGGTAAAAGAACCTGTCAGTTTTTGGCATCCAGCCGGCACGTAAAGCATTATTGCGAAGTGTAAACAGATTCCTGTGCAGCTCCATATCGTACAATCTGAATGAGTGTTGTGATTTTCCGCTGCCCGCTAAAACCTCATTTATCTGAATCAGGAGATACTTGCCCGAGGCCGAAAGTTGTGCGTCTGCAACACTCTCTCCTTCAATGACGTCGTGAATAGTCGTCGTCCGTTTTGGATTTGTGGTCCACGTCAGTTGAGCCGAATCGTTACCTGCAGCGATATTGGCTGCAAAATGCATCGATTTTCCGGTACTTATCAGCTTCACCAGCAATCCGTGGACTCCGGTTCCAAGGACAAGGTCGGTTTTAACAGGTTTATCTGAAACTTTGCCCTGTGTTTTTACTTTTTTACCGTCGAGGTAAAGTTCAAAAATTGCGTTGGTTGAGATGTTCATTGATGCTTTAGTCCAACGGTCGCTGCTCACAAAACCGGCCATCTGAAGAAGCTGGTCCTCTCTGTTGACAAACGCGATAAGAGTGTCGCTGCCTATATTTATAACATTCCAGTTCTTAAGATCCTCAGCATTAACCTGAACATTTTCAAGTAAAGCTGCACGATCATATTTTTTGCCGTCGACAGATTCTTTGTCTGCAAAAACCGGCAAAGACAGCTGGTATGTAACCGATACTCTCCATTCGGGACATTGTGTTTGTTTTTGGCCCCATGCCTGACTCGCTGCCACCAGCAGTAATAACGCCCATGTTAATTTCTTCATTGACTTTATATGGTATTTGATTATTTGTAATAAAAAGCCACCAAATATAAAAAAAGCACTCTTTCGGAGTGCTTAAAAATCAGATTTTGATGTTTAATAAAGTCAGATAAAAATTTTGATAAATAAAAAGGTTCTCATTATCTTGCCTTTAACAACATTTTGGGTATTGCTGATGTAACATTCAATCTTTAACAACTGATCACTATGCCGAAACCAGAGGAAATACTTACGGGACTGCAAAAAATCGTGAACGATTATTCATCGATTGCGATCATATGGCATATTGTATTTTATGCGTTAATAGCAGCTTTGCTTTTTAAATGGCTTCCGACAAACAGGTTATTGGCATTTTTAATTTGTCTCCCTGTTCTGTCTGTCGCCATTCTGGCCTTTATAGCAGGGAATCCTTTTAATGGAGTACTGTTTACAGTTCTTGGGTTGGTTACAATATTTTTTGGATTGAAAGCATCTGATCAACCTGTCCTGACTTCGCAGATGGTTTTTCTTATTATAGGAATCCTTATGGTTGCTTTCGGCCTGTTATACCCTCATTTCGTTAATTCCGGTTCTGTTGTGAAATACCTCTATGCATCGCCGGCGGGACTTATTCCATGTCCGACACTATCTGTCATTATAGGATTATTGCTTATTTACAACGGATTCGACTCACGGCCCTTAATGCTTGTGTTTATAATTTTTGGTTTGTTTTATGGAGTTTTCGGAGTTTTGAAGCTGGCGGTATATCTCGATCTTTTTCTGATACTGGGGACTTTAGCTCTGCTGGTCAGGTATTTTGTCCCGTTCAGGATGTAGATGCCTGAAACTTCTGATTAAACTGCAGGGTGAATTCATGGCGATTCCGGGCAGCTCAATTCTTATATCCGGTGATGTAGTAGCACTTCTCCTCTTTTGAATGTTCTACTGTTTCGATTGAGATGAAGCCTGTTTTCTCCATTTCCTTTACAACGTCATTTATGTTATGCAGGTGGAATATTGTTTTACCTTCAGGTTGCTTTAAATCCCTGAAATGCTCAGCATCTGCCATGAAAATTATGACCTTTCCATTTTTTTTCAGAATCGAAAATACCTTATTCAACCTGCCGCTGATCTCATCCCAGAAATAAATCACATTCAGAAAATAGACGCAATGAAAAGTATCACTTTCATAATTATACTTATCAAAATCAGCACATTGAAGGATTACGTTGCCGCGTTTTACATTTTCACGGTTTAATTTAAGAGCTTTCGAATACATTAACCTTGAAAA
>CAYPKL010000357.1:0-10912 GCA_964411285.1 uncultured Rikenellaceae bacterium | reverse complement strand
TGCCATCTGCTGATATTTAAGGTCGAGCTTAAAATATTCATCGCTGTTCTTATCGGTATTATGCCGTTCTGCGATATAACCGGGATAATAGCCGAACATATTCTTTAAATGTGTCGAATCCGGAAGAGTAAAATCATATACTTTAATTAATATAGGTATCTTTTTAAACTTTTTATCAGATGCAGTAATTGTTATATTTCCTGAATATGATCCTGCAACAGCATTCACAGGTATCAGAATATCGATCCAAACACCCTGGTTCATATCCGGTTCAATCCGGAATGGAGTTCCGCCTTTTCCCGATGGTGCTGAAAAAGGAATAAGACAATCCGGTACCCAGCCTGTATTATAGGCAGAGGGCACAGCTGTTTCAGAAAAAAACCAGAGCGGGGGCGACCTTTTGATCATGTTCTGGTAGTGTTCTGTGAAAAGTTCAACATACCTGCCTCTGTAGTCAAAAGGGTCGACAGGTCCGGAACCAGACCCGGGAATAACCGAATTACCGTTTTTAAGATCGCTGACGGCGACATTTACCAGATCTGCTCCTGTTTTATCTGCCTGAATTATCAACTGAAAAGCGACTACCTCATTCCTGCCGCCAAAAAGGCTGATGGAATTATCGTTCCAGACAGCATTGTCCGGATCAGTAGAAAGTGGATTTGTGATATCATCCTTTCTGATTTTTTCACTGTCATCAATTGCCCATACTCGCTTTATTCCTGAGGGCGAGCTGCATGACATGAAAGAAACAATTACCAGGATTAAGAATGGGAAGCCTTGATTTCCCATTTTAAATGGGTTGGAATTTTTCATTGGTTGAGGTTGGTGATTGGTTTATTCATTATCAGTTTATTTGATATTCAATTTATTATTTATTATTTCTGGTTATTTTTAAGTTTCACGATTTCAGAGGCTATTTTTTCGCGAACCGAAAGGATCAGCTCCGGATCTTCAGATGAAGACCACCAGTTGGGTGCCACCCCGGAAACCAGCTTTGTAACATTTTCTCTGTCTGATAGTTGCTCAAGTAAAGCAAAATATTCCCAGTCTTCCATGGAGTCGCGTACGTTTTTCAGTCTGATACAGGGGATTGGCCCTTCAATACCGCACGGACTTCCAGGGTATAAAAGATAACCGCCTCCGTTGAACTGGTGTTCTGATTCTGAAAATGCCGGAAGAAGCCATGGATCCATTACACCAGTATGAGTTTCGCTTATCTGGATGGAAGACCAGTAGAGCAGCCCGTTAATCCGGTATTGCCAGTTGATCCAGGTCGGGGTGCGGTATGAAGTAAGCAGGGCGTCAATATGCCAGTATGGTGAATCATAATCCTTTAACTCATTATACTGGGGATGATATTCGGGAGTTCTCTGCGAAAGAGCCGTATATGACCATACTTCGTCGCCATGGGATAGCTTTTCATCAATCGATTCACGATGAATAAATGCCCAGAGCGGGCACCATATATCCACTGCCGGATCGATATCGGGCCATGAGGGATCCTGTTTGTAGGTCTGTTCTACAACCAGGCATCTGAGTTGAGGTGACGCCTCATGGATCATTCCTCCTAAAGCAAGAACCTGTTCATAATTCTCCTTAAGGTTTGGTTCGTCAAGCATATATACATAAGCCCGCTTGTCCCATCCGTTGTCTTTTAAATAATTGTAATAATCCCTGTAGTATTGGATTGTTTTATCCCTGTTGACAGTCGTCATATCCGCGAATCTGGCACGGGGGATCTCAAAATCAGTTACATGAAGGTCCTGTATGTATTTTCTGAGAGCTTCATGACGTGCCGGATCAATTTTGAGTGATCCGTCAGTGTTAACTTCCGGTAAAAGATTGTCGGGGATGGGCGGATTAATGCGGTGATCAGCCATCATCCTGCAATAACGCATCTCTATTTCCCTGATTTTATCTGTATTCTTATCAGTGCCGAATAATTCCGGGATCTGCCTTTGAACACTTCCAAAATGATTCCGGTGTGTTGGTCCGTCAGGGAGAGTAAAATCCCAGACTGTTAATGATACCGGCAAAGAAACTGATTTTGTCCGGATACTATCTGCCAAAGAACTGTGAGCTCCCGGGAAATCTTCAAGAGTAACCGTGAATACCCCATGGTATTCTCCTGCCGGAGTATTCTCCGGGATATAAACATCAACCCAGAGAGGCTGATTTTGACCTTTCCATACCTCGAAAGGGAGAGCATACATCTCGAATCCGCTTGAAATAAATGGAGTGCCCCATTTAACCCTGTATTGGTGAAATGGTTCAATAGGCTTACCTTTTACCGGATCGATAAAAGGAACAAGAGGATCGGCAAAGAGGCCGGGTGGGAGCTGGGCCATTGGTGAAGAGCGTCTTACTCTTGCATATTCAGCCCTGTATAAGGTAATGTTATCCTGACCAATCATACCGGAATCCCCTTTAAGATCTGACATTTCCGCATTTACAACCCGGATATTTTTGAGGACCGCCCCAACAACCACCTGAAAAGATTCCACCTCATTCCTTGCGGCTGCAATAGCAGCCTGACTGTCTCCAAACAATGGCTGATTTTGTCCTATCCTCTCCATACTGCTAATTGACGTAAGATTGACTTCCTTATTTTCAGGATTCATGGTACAATTGCCCAGGAACAGGGCAAATGCACAAATTAAAGCTACCTGTATTTTATTAATTATTGGCTTCATTTTCTTTCTTATTTATATGGTGACTTATTAATAGTAATTAATCATTAGATGACAACTTTCAGACTGCCAACGGAATACCATCCATCGCTCGTTTTTCCTTTGTTAGCAATAGGTATTGAATGATCAATTGAACTGTGGAAAACAATGCCCATCTCAAGATCATAATTGCCGGCAGGGAGATCAGCCGGCAACTTATATTTAACAGTAATCTCCTTACTTCCCGGTAACCAGCCCTGTATCGAAGCTTCAGTTATGTCAACGGCTTTATTATTGCCGGTTTCATCTTTTAGTCTGAAAGCGATCCGGTGATCGCGGTAAGGAGGTGCAATCCCCAGGTTTTCCCATTTCATTTGTAAGAGGATTTCACTGCCCGGGTAAACATTGCCATTAAAGCTAATTTCTCTGAGCACCAGTCTGAACCCCAATTTCATTACCAGCCTTTCTATTTCCTGCAACCAGTTGGCAGGGATGGATTGTGATTTGTTCTGAGCGAAAGTGGCATGCCAGGCTATTGCATCATCCACTACGCTTTTAGGAGGTGTGGGATATCCCCCGAAAGTTCCGCATGGTTCAAGGGCAACGGTCCCTGTTTTCCAGCCATCGGGCATAAGTGAGACCATTGGCCGGTAAGAATCTCTATGATGGTTCCAGCCAACACCCGGACCATCACCATTACCCCAACAGTCACCTCTCCATGCCGATCTTCCTTTAGAGTTTGAATAAAGCACATTATTCTTATCATCTACAAGTGCAGTCAGCGGGGTATTCGGGAAAGAATCATAATATAGATCGATGATATATTTACGTGTCGCATCCGCAGGCATCAGATCAGGATCGCAGTAATTATGCCACTCACCCCAGAGACCTACCGAACCTATATCAACCAGTGCCAGATCGGGATGTCCGTCATACCTTCCACCAAGAGCTCTTATAAGTTTTTCATGCAGCTCTTTTACCACAGGCTCTTCGATATCAACCTCATAGTGTGCACCCTCTTCAGGACATTCGGAAAAAGTGTATTTAATACCTTTATCGATTAACCATTGCGGTATACTGTTTTCATACCCCGGATAGGAAAGCATAACCCTGAATGCCATGGCCTGGTTCGCCTCTCTGCATTTGTTAAGTACCTCATCTATCATTGCAAAGGAATACTGACCCTCAGCTGGTTCAAGATCACCCCATGTCCAGCGATAATATGCGCATCCTGATTTGAAAGGAAGACCTGACATAGCAGGATCCTCAGGGGCAGTTCTGAAAAATGTTTGCCATCCGACACCGGGTATCTGGAGAAAACCGGTATCCTCTTCCAGGGGATTATTTTCCGGTTTTTCCCTTGAAGAACAGTTTGCCGAAATAATAATCACCGATAAAATGACAAATGGAACAAACATCTTCAAGTAATAATAAGTAGAATAGGGTTTTTTCTTCATTGTATTTCGAACTAAATCATGTTTCAAATTCTTTCATTTTTGTATATAAGTCCTATTGGTGCAACGGTACCGGCTTATTATACCTTAGTATATTTTCTTTTGCGCCCCTTCTGCCTCCACAAAATACAGAAAATATGGTTAACCTTAAATTTAATAAGAATTATCTGTAGTAATATTTAATTTGAATTTATTTTATGATTTATATATTACGTTTGCTTTCATTAAGATTATTTTTTATTACATTAGTTGTCAAAATAAATTCTATTTAATTTAATGGTACATCTTAAAATCTAATCCTAAAACTTTGAAACCTTAAACTTAATCCCAAAAGGCATGAAAAAAGAATTGAGATTTTGCTTTTTATCTCATTTATCAGACAGAACAGGCCTGTTTATGAGATTTGCGTTTATGCTCAGCCTGATGATTACCTTGCCTCTTTCGCTATTTGCCGGTGATAATGAGCGGCCTGGTGATCGCGGGAGTAACGGTACCGCAGCTCTGCTTCAATCAAGAGTTACCGGTACAATTACGGATGCTTCTACCGGTGAACCTATGATTGGAGTTAATGTTGTTGTCGAAGGCACAACAACAGGAACAATGACAGATATTAAGGGGAAATACAGTATTGAAGTGCCAAACCGCAATTCTGTCCTCGTATTGTCTTATATAGGATATTTGGTCCAGAGGGTCCCGGTAGACGGGAGAGCTCTGATAGATGTCTCTCTTGAATCTGATATTCAGGCTTTAGGGGAGATAGTTGTAACCGGTTATGGCAGTCAAAGGAGAAGCGATCTTACTGGATCTGTAAGTTCCATAAAAACCGAACAGCTATTGCAATTGCCTACTCAGCGCGTTGATCAGGCTTTGCAGGGTCGTACAACAGGGGTGTTTATTCTGAATACAGACGGATCACCAGGGGGTAATACAATGATCCGGATCAGGGGACTTAATTCAATTAACGGAGGTAATGAGCCTCTGATCGTTATTGATGGACTGCAAGGAGGCAATATCAACTCTTTAAATCCAAATGATATTGCATCCATGGAGATATTAAAGGATGCTTCAGCAACTGCAATCTACGGTTCCAGGGGGGCAAACGGTGTAATCCTGATAACTACCAAATTAGGGAAAAAAGGTAAACCTGTTATAGATGTGGGATATAATTTAGGCCTCCAGAATCTTGCCCGTAAACTTCCTGTTATGGAAGCCGGGGATTACGCCAGATATAATAATTTTGTTCGCAGTCTGGACACAGGACAAGGAAATATTCCTACACCTATATTTTCAGAATCAGATATTGCCGACTATGACAAGAACGGAGGAACTGACTGGCAGGATGTCGTTTATCAAACAGGCGTTCTTCAGAATGGCAATCTGGCTATAAGCGGTGCAACCGATCAGCTCAAGTACATGGTATCCGGAAACTACCTGGATCATCAGGGTATCCTGGTAAATTCAAAATATACCAGGATATCGCTGAGGGCAAACCTTTCTGCTGATGTAACTAAATGGTGCGACTTTGGACTGAATTATGCTTACACAAAAGAAACTTATAAATCACCCTCTTTTAAAGATGAGGTGGGTTTTGTTTCGCAGGTTGTTAATAATGCACCCAGGTGGGCACCAACTGAGCCTGTATATGACGAAAACGGCAATTATTGGAAACACAGATCAGGTTACGGTCCCAGTGACACATGGAATCCACTAGCTTCAGCCATGGAACCGAAAATCGATAATCCGACTTATCGCAACAATGCCAGCCTGTTCCTGAACTTTAAGATCCTTAAAGGATTGTCTTTCAAGATCCAGGGTGGTGCTCAGTATACAAATGATTATTACAATGATTACTATAATTCAAAAACTCTTTCGGGGCTTCAAAACAACGGATATGGAAATGTGAATAAAAGTCTTTATGAAAGGTACCAGAACACCAACATCCTTACCTATGATAATACCTTTGGGGATCATCATATTACTATTACCGGTGTGCTGGAACAGATTGCTGAGGAAGGAAAAGGAAGCAATATTAACGCCAGGGATTTTCTTGTTGACCAGCTAGGGATTGATAATCTTGGTGGTGCCAATAAAATAGTCACCAGTTCATGGCACAACAAAAGGGGATTATTGTCATATTTGGGCCGTATCAATTATGTATGGAGAGAAAAGTACCTGGCTACCGTCAGTTACAGGGCCGATGCTTCATCCGTTTTCGGGGATAACAACAAATGGGGTTACTTCCCATCCGGTTCACTTGCCTGGAGAATTTCACAGGAGGGCTTCCTGAGAGATTCACCAATAATTAACGATTTAAAACTTAGGGTCAGCTACGGTATCACTGGCAACCAGGGCATCAGCCCTTATCAATCACTTGCCAGCCTTGGTTCAGGACAATGGTATAGTTACCCATGGAATGGCCAGGCCACGACAGATATTGGTTTTGGTATAGCTGGAATTGCAAATCCTGAACTGAAGTGGGAGAGCACCTCACAAACAGATATCGGGGTGGATCTCTCAATGTTCAAAGGAAGGTTGACTTCCACCATTGATGTCTATAAAAAAGTTACAGATGATCTGTTAATGCCAAGGGAACTTCCAGGTTATGTTGGGGTATCAAGTGTACTGGATAATGTCGGATCAATTCAGAATGAGGGATTAGAAATCATGATCGGCGGTGATCCGCTCGTGGGTAAATTAAAGTGGAATACTTCCCTGAACTTTACAATGAACCGGAATAAAGTCCTTAACCTCGGACCGGATAATCGCATAGGTTACAGGCCATCTACAGGAGGATACAACCTTGGTTCCGATTTTATGTTTCTTGAGGTTGGTGAACCATTTGGTTTAATGAATGGTTGGAAATGGCTTGGTTTATGGGGCGCTGATGAAGAAACTGAAGCACGGAAATATGGCAAGCTTCCGGGAATGAATAAATACTGGGATAAAAATACTGATGGTCAGATTGACAACCTCGACAGAACAACAATCGGGAACGGTTATCCGAAATATACTATCGGATGGACAAACCTTTTTACCTACAATAATTTTGAACTCTCTTTCCTGATCATCAGTTACCAGGGCAACGATCTTTTTAATACCATGAGGATCCGCAGGGAAACCTATGAGGCTAATGATCCAAAAATGCTGGATTACTGGACTCCGGAAAACCAGGATAGTAAAAATCCCGCTCTTTATGACGGAAAATACGTTGAAGATCAGCATCTTATTAACAAGTATTTTTTTGGTAACAGCAGCGGTGCAACCTCTCAATGGGTGGAAGATGCTTCTTTTATTCGCCTGAAGACCATTACTCTGGCTTATTCAATGGACCAGAAGTTACTGCAAAAGATTGGATTTACCAAGGCCAGGTTCTATATCAGCGGAACTAACCTTTTGACTATCACTGACTATACTGGTTATGACCCTGAAGTAGCAGCATTCACCTGGTCAGATGCAACCATCGGAACTGATCTGAGCGCTTACCCGCCAGCCAGGATGTGGACATTTGGTGTTGACTTCACTTTCTGATAATAACATTAAATTTATAATATCATGAAAAAAGGAAAAACAAACATATTGAATCTGGGCCTGATGTCAGCTTTTATTTTCCTGCTCCTGCCCTCATGCATTGACCTGGATGAAAAACCTCTTGATTTTACGGGTCCTGATAATTTTTACAAGAGTGTCTCGCAGATAGAGTCGGCTTTTGCAAGTTCAATGCAACGGCTTTTCAGCCCATGGGGCGCCTATGGATATACCTATTATAATTTTGAGAATGATGATCAGTACGATGCCGGTGAGCTGGTAATTGAAGACAATCATGGATCTGATCTCTGGAACAATCATTATCAGTCTATTGCTGACCTGAATCCGGCTATCAAAGCTCTTAATGAGGATGTTTTGGGAAATAATGCCACTCAGGAAATAAAAGACCAGCTGATGGCACAGGCAAAATTTGTTAGAGCATTCAATTATTTCTCCCTTGTCAGATTATGGGGTCCGGTACCATTGATCACAGAAACTACTGATCTGGTTGCTGGTGAGATTAAAAGAGCCCCTATTGAAGAGGTTTATGCTTTGATTGAAAGCGATCTGCTCTTTGCCGTTGCAAAACTGCCCGAGGTATGGCCTTCAGAACAAATCGGACGTCCGTCAAAAGATGCTGCAAGAACATTACTTGCCAAGGTTTATATCACAATGGCAACAGCTCCTTTAAGTAATTCTTCTCAATATGCGAAAGCAAGAGATATGGCAAAACTGGTAATTGAAGCCGAAAATTATTCTCTGGTCCATGATGTTGCTGATGTATTTAAATTGGAAAATGCTTACGGTCCTGAAATAATGTGGAGCTTTAATGCGTCTCAGGATGACCCTGCTACAGAACCTCAGATATGGCTGCCTGGATCAATGGCTGACGGATGGGGGGACATTCACCCCGATCCGATATGGGCAAGGACTTTCCCGGATCAGCCACGCCGGAATGCCTATTTGCTGACTGAGAATTTTGACGGTGTATCCTGGGAAGAGGATGATGGTTTTTATTGGAATGGTCCTGGGATCAAAAAATTCGTTTATGAGTCACGTGAAAACCTGGAACGTTATTTTTCAGCACAAAACTATCCTATTCTCAGGTACGCAGATGCATTGCTCCTTTTTGCCGAAGCTGAGAACATGGTAAACAACGGGCCTACACAAGCAGCATGTGATGCAGTTAACCAGATAATCGACAGGGCAAATGGCTATATAGACAATCCAGCAGATCCAAAATTAACCACTGCCCTTTCAAAGGAGGCGTTTGATTTGGCCATTATTCAGGAGAGAAGCCTGGAATTATGCTTCGAATACGACAGATGGTATGACCTTTGCAGGAAAAGATTACTTCGTGAAAAGTCAGTCCCTGAGATACAACAGAATTTCTCTGAAGATGATTACCTCTGGCCAATACCTTTAACTGACATGAGACTCAACCCTTTACTTACACAGAATAAGGGTTATGCCACTCCTTGATATAGACTCCATTGAAGTTTGATAAATATAGCCGCCGATAAATATCTTCTGCGGCTATTTTTTATCTTTCTGAATTCCAGGATAATCAGGAATATTAAGTATACAAAGTAAATAAGCGTACAAATTACCTAAAGTTCTAAAAATGGTAAATTCGATCTCAGTCAAAATTCTGATGATTATGCTGCTTGTGGTCTCTTTTTTATCAGCCTGCAACAAAAAAGATCTTCCTAAAGGGACACAAAAGGATACCCTTTTTAGGATAGTTAAGCCAAATGACAGCGGAATAAATTTTGTCAACCAGCTCCAGGAAACTGACAGTGCCAATGCGATTTTTTATGAATATTACTACAATGGAGCCGGTCTTGCAATAGGAGATTTAAACAATGACGGATTAAGCGATATATTTTTTGGTGCAAACATGACCAAAAGCAGATTATATCTGAACAAAGGGAACCTGACCTTTGATGATATTACAGAAAAAGCAGGGATCAACACATCAGGAAAATGGGTTACCGGTGTCTCATTGGTCGATATTAACCTTGATGGCTGGCTGGATATATATCTCAGTGTTGGAGGGAATGTTGGGGATGATTACCATAATCAGCTTTATATCAGTAGTGGTGACAAAAATAACCTGATATTTACTGAGTGTGCTGCACTGGCTGGACTGGATGATAACGGGTATTCAACACAGGCTAATTTTTTTGACTACGACCGTGACGGTGACCTGGATATGTATCTTGTTACCTCATCCATGAAGATTCCGAATAAAAATACCATCAGGATGCGTAAAAATGACGGATCAGTAGCAAATACAGACCGGCTATACCGGAATGAAGGTATTGATCCTTCAACCAAAATACCAGTTTTTCATAATGTATCCCGTGAAGCAGGGATTGTATGGGATGGATTTGGTCTGGGAAGCTGTGTCTGTGACATCAACAGGGACGGATGGCCGGATATATACGTGTGTAATGATTATATTACAAATGACCTTCTTTATATAAACCAGCAGAACGGTACATTCAAAGAATTGATAAAAAATTATCTCAAGCACATCAGCTACAGCACAATGGGCATGGATATTGCCGACTTCAACAACGATGGGCTTACGGATATATTTACTCTTGACATGCAACCAGAAGATTATTACCGTAAAAGAATTATGGCTGGAAATATGCGCGACTACAGGAGATACAAGAATGAGCTTGAAGCAGGTTATTCACCTCAGTATATACGAAATATGCTTCAGATGAATAATGGAGAGATTGAAGGGCAGTACAGATTTTCTGAAATAGGACAAGTTGCCGGCGTTTTTGAGACAGACTGGAGCTGGGCTCCTCTTTTTGCTGATTTCGACAATGACGGATTCAAGGATCTGTTTATTGGAAATGGCATTCATTACGATATGACCAATATGGATTTTTCTGAGTTGTGGATTAATACAGTAAAAACCAATCCATCTATTGAGTTCAGTGTTCTTTACCAGATGCTTAAACGTGATCTGATCAAAAAAGGAAATGTAAAAAAACCGAATGTCATATTCCGGAATTCAGGCAACTTTGTTTTCGAGATAAAAACAATTGACTGGGGATTGAACCAGCCATTGTATTCAACAGGATCTGCTTTTTCTGACCTCGATAATGACGGTGATCTTGATCTGGTATTAAATAATATAAATGATCCGGCAACAATCTATGAGAATAGATTGCTTTCCACCGATTCAGTGAAAATGAAGAGCCATTTTATTTCAATATCACTGAGGGGTGATTCATTGAACAA
>CAYPKL010000356.1:0-4939 GCA_964411285.1 uncultured Rikenellaceae bacterium | reverse complement strand
TCCATTCATCAGGTTCTAACTTTTATTTTAACTTTTTATTCCGGGCAAAGATACTATTAACAATTTATCCGGCAATGCAGGGATGGTATCGAAAAACAAAAGAAACCGATCCTGAAGGAGTATAAATAACAGCCTCTATTGCAGCCTTTTATCTATTTCTTCGAGAGTAAGAATATTGATGACAGGTTTTCCTTTAGGCGAGTAATTAGGGGCTTTACACGCAAAAAGAGTATCAAAAAGATCTTCCATTTCATTTCGGAGCAAGACTCTCCCATAAGGAATCGCTGATGCTGCTGCCATAGCAGCTGCAATCCTTTCTTTTGCCCCCTTTGAAGGATCTGACAACGTGTTTTTATACTCTTCAAGAAGAATTTCAAGTAATATCAGGGGATCAGATGTGTCGCTTCCCGGAGGCAGACCGGTGATTGAAATCGTGCTCGTTCCGGTATGACGGAATTTAAATCCAAGCAGTAATATTTCGTCCTCAATCTCTTTAAGAACATAATAGTCAGCAGGATTTAGCTCGATATCTACAGGAAACATCTCAGTCTGACTTACCTCGGAACCTGAACCAGGATTTTCGAGGAACTTTTCAAACAGGATTCTCTCATGAGCCCTTTTCTGATCAATTATCATTAGACCTGATTTGACAGGACAAACAATATATCTGTTCCTTATCTGGAAAAATTTCCTTCCTGTTTCCCGGAAAGCCGGCTCCCCATAGCCTGACCCTGCATGCGGATAGAGCTTTTCCCAATTAGCAGGATTCTCTCTCTCAAATTTTTCAATAATTCTCTGCCTGTGGTCAGGGATCTCTTCTCCGGCAAATGGATTGTACTGACTATTTATTTCGATTGCCGGAGTATCCGGAATACCACGTGAGGAACTCTGCACTGGAATATCTACAAGCATCTCGCTTCCGAAATCGAGTGAAGGGACAATATTGAATCTCCCAAGGGCTTCCCTTACAGAAGCCATAATTATTTGCCATATTGACTGTTCATTATCGAATTTTATTTCCGTCTTTGTGGGGTGAATATTTATGTCGATTGAAGCAGGATCAATTTCCATAAAAATGAAATATGATGGAATGGCTTCAGGCGGCAGGATATTCTGATATGCCTCGGTTACTGCTTTATGAAAGTAAGGATGTTTCATAAAGCGGTTATTGACAAAAAAGAATTGCTCCCCATAAGTACGGCGGGCATTTTCAGGCTTGCCGATAAATCCTTTTATGTTAATCAGTGTTGTTGATGTTTCAAGTGAAATGAGGTCATTATTAATTTGTTTTCCGAATACTCCGATAATTCTTTGCCTGCAGTTCCCCGACACCAGATTATATATTTCATCATCATTATGCTGCAGAGAAAACCTTATTTCAGGATGGGCAATTACTAATTTCTGGAATTCAATCACTATATGCCTCATCTCGGTATTGTCCGACTTAAGGAATTTCCTTCTGGCGGGTATATTGAAGAAGAGGTTTTTCACTGAAAAACATGAGCCTGCCTTACAGTTGCAAGGTTCCTGCGTTTCAACCTTTGAGCCGTTAATTACTATAAATGTGCCTTCTTCGTTCTCCTCTTTCCGGGTTCTGAGCTCCACCATTGAAACGGCCGCAATCGACGCCAGAGCCTCTCCCCGGAACCCTTTGGTTTTTATAGCAAAAAGATCATTTGCTGTAGTAATCTTTGAGGTGGCATGCCTTTCAAATGAGAGTCTTGCATCAGTTTCAGACATTCCTGATCCGTTATCGATTACCTGTATCAGGGTTTTTCCCGAGTCCTTGATAATCAATTTAATATTGCCGGCTCCCGCATCAACTGAATTTTCCATCAGCTCCTTTACAACAGACGCAGGCCTCTGGATCACTTCTCCTGCAGCAATCTGGTTCGCAACCGAATCGGGTAAAAGCCTGATTATATCAGCCATCGTTAAAAGTTATAACAATTAACCTATTCCGGATCTTAGTTTCATAACTTGGTTACAAATATATATATTTGCTGCATTAACTTTTGACCGGTCTTCCCCTGGCTATAAAAAACGCAGTTAGTTTTGTGATTTACTTTGAATAAAATCCTTTGGTGATGAAAAAACTGTTATGGTTCACAGGTATTGCAGTAATTTTTACTTTAAGTTGTTGCAGCAGGAGATCAGGTGAAAATGATTTGAAAATAATTTCATTAAATACAAGGTACGATAATCCGGAAGACAGCCTGTATGCTTGGCCGAACAGGATACCCGTTATTCTGAATTTCTTTAAAAGTGAAAATCCCGACCTTATAGGTTTACAGGAAGTGCTGATTCATCAATATGAATTCCTCGATTCGGTAATGGCCGACTACGGTTCAGTAGGTGTAGGTCGTGCTGACGGAGTAAAAGAAGGTGAGATGAATCCCTTATTTTTTAAAAAAGAACGGTTTGATCTGATAAGATCAAAGACTTTCTGGCTATCAGAAACACCTGATGTGCCAGGTACAATGGCATGGGGAGCAAGCCTCCCGAGGATAGTCAGCTGGGTAGAGCTCTCGGATAAAATGACTCATGAACATTTTTACTTTTTTAATACACATTTTGCCCACGATTCAGATTCTGCAAGAATAATGAGCTCTGAATTGCTCCTGGGCAAAGTAGATAGTCTGGCTGCAGGATTTCCTTTTATAATTACCGGCGATTTTAATATGCTTCACTCCAGTAAAGGATATTCGATTCTCACCGATCCCCACGAAAGCGTTCCACTACTGTCGGATGCCTACGCCATAACTGAAAAAAGACCGGTTGGCCCGGCATATACTTTTAACGGATTTTCGGAGAAACCCAGTTCAGGGAGGATAGACTACATTTTTGTTAGAAACGGAATGAAAGTTCTTGAACACAGGATTTTTATCAAAAAGGAACGCGGAATTTACATTTCTGACCATTGGCCTGTAATGGCAGTCGTTAATTTAAAATCATCAGACCAGAAATAACCGGGCATATAAAACCTCTGCCAGTTTTCCAGATCATTACAGACTTTTTAGACTTTACAGACTTTATGGACTTTACAGACTAAATAGGCTTATCAGGCTGTTTTCCTGTATTTTCTAACTGCGAATAGAGTAAATGCTATTGCAATGACAATGAGTGAATAAATATCCCCGCTTATATCCTGGAATGACGATCCTTTCAGCATCACCATCCTGTTTATTCGCATCAGGTAAGCCATTGGATTAATTAAATCAAATTTCTGCGCCCAGATTGGCATGCTGTCGGTCGGAGTAAAAATTCCGCCCATAAGTATGAAAATTATGAGGAAGAAAAATGCCACAAACATATATTGTTGCTGTGTTGATGAAAAAGTCGAGAGGAAAATTGCAAATCCCAGAACAGCCACCAGAAATATTGCAGAACCAAGAAAAAGCAGGCCGATGCTTCCCTCAAACGGAATGTTGAAAAACAGCTTTCCTATCAGTAAACCCAGCGCCAGATCTGCCAGCCCGATTATAAGGAAAGGGACCATTTTTGCGATTATAAAATGATATTTCCTGACCGGAGTTACATTTATCTGTTCAATAGTTCCAATCTCTTTTTCCCTCACAAGGTTAAGCCCGGCCAGAAGAAAGCCTATGGCGGTGACCAGAATGCCAAGTATTCCCGGCAGCATATAATACTTGTAATTGAGCATTTCATTATACCAGTACCTGTTTGTTATCTCGATCTGCGGCATTGAAGCCACCGTCTTATCCCCGGCATTTTCTATCAGGATGTTCATGTTGTAATCCCTCACAATGCCATTAAAGTATGCCCAGGAAAGCTGGGCATTTGTGGCGTTGATGGCGTTGACTGTTGCCAGAACCCTGACAGGATTTCCAGTGCCGATTTGCTTGCCGAACCCTGAAGGGATCTGAAGGATGAGATCACATTTATTACTGTGCATGAGGTTATTTGCCTCCTCTTCCGAAAATGTCGAATACATTATTTTGAAGAATGTCGATCCCTCAAGCTGGTTTACCAGGGCTCTCGAATCAGCAGACTTATCCATGTCTATCACACACATACTTACATTCTTGATCTCAAAGGTCACCGCCGGCACAAGAATCAGCATCTGAACTATCGGTACTCCAAAAATAGCCTTGCTGATGAACTTATTGCGGAAGATCTGAATGAATTCTTTTCTTATAAGATAGAATATGGTTCGCATTAGTTTATTACTTGTAGTTTATCTCTTTTGTTTTCAGTCATCAGCTATTAACCTTTCGTCTTTTCCCTTTTTCTTTTTCCTTTCGCCTTTTTCCTTTTCCCTTTTTCCTATTGTAGTCTTACCTTAAAATTTCTGACACTCAATCCTATAAACAATGTTGTCATTATTGCTAGTATGAGAGTCTCCTTCCATACATACAGAAATCCTGTTCCCTTGATCATGATGTTTTTTATTATTACAATGAAATACCTTGGCGGCAGAATTGCACTCACCCAATCGTAAGCTTCAGGCATATTCTCTATCGGAAAGATAAATCCCGACAGCAGGATCGTTGGAAGCATCAGCCCGAGAAATGATATAAATATTGCCTGCTGCATCGTTTTTGAGACTGTCGAGATCAAAATGCCAAGGGAAAGACTCATAAGAATATAGAGCATAGTCTCGGCAAGGAGCAGTATCAGGCTGCCCTTGATTGGCAGATCAAATACAAACCAGGAGAGCAATAAGATCATTATCACATCGATAAATGACAGAATGAAATAGGGAATGACTTTACCGACAATAATATGTACCGGTTTAAGAGGGGAAACCAGCAGCACCTCCATTGTGCCAAATTCCTTTTCACGGGTAATTGTGATAGATGTCATCAGGGCGCAGACAAGAATCAGGATCAGGGTTATCACACCCGGTACAAACATAAAATGACCTTTTAACCCGGGGTTGTAGAACATCCTGACTTCAGGCTGGACAAGAATATTC
>CAYPKL010000355.1:0-2565 GCA_964411285.1 uncultured Rikenellaceae bacterium | reverse complement strand
TATCCCGAGCTGAAAGATAAAACGGTGAATATTCATCTGATCGAGGGAACCGAAAGGCTGCTTAATAACATGTCGCCTGAATCATCCAAAAAAGCCAGACAATTTCTTGAGAGGTACGGGGTAAGGGTCTTAACAGGTACTTTTGCAGTGGATTGTGATAATGAGAGTGTTACAACCAGCAGCGGTGAAAAAATCAAAACTGGTCTGATTCTCTGGACCGCAGGTATTGCAGGGAACAGGATAAAAGGATTTTCCCCCGAAAATTATAACAAGGGCGGCCGTTTTTATGTCGACAGATACAGCAGGATTAAAGGATATGAAAACATATTTGCCATCGGGGATATTTCGTTTATGACTGAAGGAAAATATCCTTCAGGTCATCCGCAGGTGGCTCAGGTCGCAATACAACAAGCTAAACTATTGTCGGAGAATCTGAGAAATTTATCCATAAACAAACCTCTCAGCGAATTCTTCTACAAGGATCTTGGAACGATGGCAACTGTCGGGAAACACCTTGCAGTAGTTGAGCTGCCACATTTCCGTTTTCAGGGAGCATTTGCGTGGTTTGTCTGGATGTTTGTTCATCTTATGGGCATAATCGGAGTTAGGAATAAGCTCATGATTTTTATAAACTGGGCCTGGAAATATTTCACCTACGATCAGGCCCTCAGATTAATACTCAGGACCAAAGGTTCTGCTTAGCATTAATAAAATTTATAGTAATGCATCCTCCTTCACTTTCAGATATTCAATCATCACATAAAAGAATAAAACCTTTTATTCACCGAACTCCTGTTCTAACCTCCCGACAGCTGAACCGGATATTCGATTGTGACCTTTATTTTAAATGCGAAAATTTTCAAAAGGTGGGCGCATTCAAGTTCAGGGGAGCAACAAACGCTGTGCTACTGTTGAATGATGAGCAGAAGAAAAACGGTGTTGTTACCCATTCTTCAGGAAACCATGCTGCTGCCCTCGCCCTGGCTGCAGGTTTAAATGGAATTAAAGCCTTTATTGTAATGCCCGAGACAGCTCCGTCGGTGAAAAAAAGTGCAGTTGCAGGTTACGGAGCCTCAATCACTTTCTGCAAACCAACACTGCAGGCGCGCGAGGAGACCTGCAAGGCCATAATGGAAAAGGAGGGGACAACACTTATTCATCCTTATGACAATTTTAATGTAATCTGCGGGCAGGGGACTGCCTCACTCGAACTTCTTGAAGATGTAAATGATCTGGATATTGTTATAGCCCCGATAGGAGGAGGAGGATTGATGAGCGGAACTGCCACATGCGTCAAAGGGATTAACGACAGAATAAAAGTAATCGGTGCTGAGCCAATTAATGCAAATGATGCCTGGAAATCTTTTAAAACGGGTATTCTCACTCCTTCTGTTAATCCATTAACAGTAGCCGATGGTCTTCTAACCTCCCTTAGCGATCTTACTTTCGAAATTATCAGAAGGAACGTGGATGATATTTATACAGTCAGCGAAGAATCTATTATCAGCTCCATGATGCTGATATGGGAGCGTATGAAAATAGTTGTTGAACCATCATCAGCAACAGTATTGGCAGTAATAAAGGAAAATCCGGATGATTTCCGTGGTAAGAAGATCGGATTAATTATTTCCGGCGGTAATGTCGATTTAAGGAGATTGCCATTTTAAAAATAAGCCACACACCTGCGCAAATACTTCGGTAGGTTAAGCCGCCAACTCAGGCTAATTCTTCTTTCTGAAGTAAGCTACAATAGGATAATGGTCTGAATATTTGACCTTTATTATATCAAACTGCCTGCATTCAAGGTTATTGTCATATAATATATAGTCAATTCTGTTTGGTGGATAATTTCCTTTATACGTAAAACCGGCACCATAGCCCGAACTAACAAAAGAATCATTCAGACCTTTCCGTATTTTTCTGTAGGAAAAAGAAACCGGAGTATCATTAAAGTCGCCCAGAACTATAACAGGATAAGGAGATTTATTGATCCGGTCTTTTACAATCTGCGCCTGGGAAGCTCTTCTGATGAAGCCTTTCTTCAGGCTAACGGAAATACTTTTAATTTCATCAATAGTCTCCTTATCATCTGACGATTCAGTCAGTTCTGACAAAAACGAACGCTCCATCCTTTGCAGGCGGAAAGACTGCAGGTGATTATTGAAGATCCTGAAAGTATCCTTATCAACAAGAACATCGGTGTAAATAGAGAGGCTGGAAGAACGCGGGTGAATAATATCACCCTTTCTTATGATCGGAAATTTGCTGAGGGTCGCAATTCCATAGTAACGGTTTTTTCCACTGCTGATAACTTTAAAATGCGAGTAATACCTGCCGCCCAGCGCTGATTTAAGGGCTGCCTCTTTCTGAGCCTCATCGCCGGTAAAGTAGAGCTCCTGAAGACAGATTATGTCTGATTTTTGATTTTTTAGCAGTTCGATTATTTTCTTTTCAGAACTTCTTGGTTTTTTGCTTTCATAATAGTTAAATAACCGGAGGTTATAGCTCTGAACCTTAAAAGTGCCTGTTTTATCGCCAGATGGCCTGCGGAATTTAATGTAATTT
>CAYPKL010000354.1:0-3173 GCA_964411285.1 uncultured Rikenellaceae bacterium | reverse complement strand
GGCGCCCTCTGTACGGCAGTTTTGGATTATGCCCTGGCAAAGCATATAGGTTTTTCAAAATTCATAAGTTTTGGTAATAAGGTAGATATCAGTGAGATAGACCTTATATATTACTTGATGGAAGATGAAAAAACCAATGTCATTTTATTGTATCTGGAAGAAGTTACTGATGGCCGGGCGTTAATGAAAGCCGCACGCGATGTTACAAGTCTGAGCGGAAAACCTGTCCTGCTACTTAAAGCGGGACGTACAGAAGCCGGAGCTTCTGCAGCCGCTTCACATACCGGATCTCTGGCAGGGAATGATGAAATATTTGATGCCGCCTTTAAACAAGCCGGGATAATCCGTTGTGACAATATTGAAGAAATGTTCAATATTGCAATAGCATTTGCCTACCAGCCGGCCCCGCGGTCGAATAGGGTTGCCATTATTACAAATGCCGGTGGTCCGGGTGTATTAACTACCGATGCAGCTATTCGCGATGGACTTCAACTTGCGAAGTTCTCGGAAGAAACCACCAGGGAGTTCAGAAAATTTTTACCGGCAACCGCAAATATTAAAAATCCGGTTGATGTAATTGGCGACGCCCGTGCCGACAGGTACAACATTGCTCTTAACGGAGCATTCAAAGATGATGATGTTGATGCAGTTTTTGTGATTCTGACACCTCAGTCAATGACGGATATCGAAACCATAGCTAAAGAGGTGGTAAAAGTATCAAAACAGTATTCCAAACCTGTTTATGCCTCCTTTATGGGAGAAGCCGATGTTGCTGTTGGCGTTGATATTTTACTTAGAAATAAAATTCCTCATTATATTCTTCCCGAATCGATGTGCCGGAGCTTCTCGAGGGTTTACCGCTTTTATCGCGACATCGATAAAGATCCGCATCCACAGCGAATCTATACCGATGTTGACACAAAAACCGTTCACTCTATATTAGATGAGGCGATCCTCAAGAATCACCTTTACCTGCCTGAGGACGAAGCCGCCAGTATACTTAAAATATATGGTCTCCCGGTAGTTTCAGGCAAACTGGCAACTTCACCGGATGAAGCAGCTCTGGTTGCCATGAATATAGGATTCCCTGTAGTTATGAAAATAATTTCAGATGACATAATACACAAATCTGATGCAAAAGGAGTTGTTTTAAATATTAATTCAGTCGAAGAGGCAAGGAACACATATGATGTAATTATTGAGCAGGTTCAGCAGATTATGCCCGAAGCAGGAATCAAAGGAGTACAGGTAAGTAAAATGATCTTATCAGGTGAAGAAGTAATCCTGGGGATAAAAATGGATCCGTCATTTGGACCCGTCATAATGTTTGGACTTGGAGGAGTGTATGTTGAGGTTTTTAAAGATGTGAGTTTCAGGATAGCACCGATTGACGAGGTAATTGCCGATTCAATGATAAAGCAGATAAGATCGTATAAAATCCTTAACGGGATAAGGGGAAAAGCGCCGCGCGATATTGCGGCGATAAGAGAATGTCTTATGAGATTAAGCCAGCTGGCCCTTGATTGTCCGCAAATTAAAGAGCTGGATATCAATCCTTTAATCGTACTTGAAGAAACAAAAGGCTGTTATGTTGCCGATGCTCGTATTATGCTGCACGCTTCAACCCTGAAATGATACTATTAAGACCTGAACATCAATAACAATTAAAAAATTAAGCTATGAGAATCATTATTAAAAAAGACCCGGGAGAAATAGGGAAATGGACAGCCTTATATATTGCTGACAAAATCAAAAAAGCCAAACCCACGGCGAAAAAACCATTTGTACTGGGATTGCCAACAGGATCTTCCCCTTTACCGGTTTATAAAGAATTCATTAAAATGTGCAAAGGAGGCAAAATCTCTTTTAAAAATGTAATTACCTTCAATATGGATGAGTATGTCGGTCTCGCTGAAAATCATACCGAGAGCTATCATTATTTCATGTTTGATAATCTTTTTAACCATGTTGATATTCCCAGGGAGAACATTAACATTTTAAATGGAAATGCAAAAGACCTTGAAAAAGAATGCACCGATTACGAAAAAAAGATTCAGGCTGTTGGCGGTATTGATTTATTCCTCGGCGGGATTGGCCCGGATGGTCATATTGCTTTCAATGAGCCCGGATCTTCTCTTGCTTCGAGAACAAGAATAAAAACCTTAAGATATGATACTATCCTGGCCAATTCGCGGTTTTTTGGCGGAGATATGAATAAAGTACCAAAACAGGCTCTCACAGTAGGTGTCGGAACAGTTATGGATTCAAATGAAGTAATAATCATAATATCGGGATATAATAAAGCCCGTGCACTCAAGGAAGTTGTTGAGGGAGGCATCAGCCATATGTGGACAGCATCAATTCTTCAGATGCATCAGAGGGGTATTATTGTTTGCGACGAACCTGCAACATCGGAACTTCATGTAGAAACCGTAAAATACTTCAATGATATAGAAAATTCAAACTATGATAATCGTCAATGGTAAAAATCAGCAATAAATAGACCTGATAATCAAACAATACCCTCCATAAAATGACATACAGGCATTTAACAAAAGAAGAAATAAACAGACTTCTTTCGCAAAAGTGTTTTTCAGACAATTGGACCGGCATTACTGTCACTGAAGAATTTTTGCCCGAAAATATAATAAATACCAGGTTTGATGGAAATATAAAACTGGGTAATTTTTCGGGAACAATCGGGTTAGGGAAAAACAGTTCAAAAACTTGTGGAATTTACAACAGTTTCATAAGTAATTGTGAAATCGGAGATCACGTTTATATTTCGGAAGTTAAAAATCTGTCGAACTATATCATACAGGAGGACGTTGCCATTTCAAATGTGGGTTCCTTGGTTGTTGATGAAGTGTCAACATTTGGTAATGGAACCGAAATAGAAGTTTTAAATGAAGGAGGCGGACGGGAACTGCCGATTTTTGACAGGTTATCCTCCCAGATAGGTTATTTAACAGTACTTTATCGCCACGACAAAGATTTCACTGATAAAATTCTTAAGTTAATCACCGACTATTGTGAATCAAAGAGGTCAAACCGGGGGTTAATACAAACAGGAGCAAGGATCAACGATTCAGTTGTTATCCGCAATGTTTCTGTCGGGAGCTTTGCTACCATCTCGGGAGCCAGTCTGCTTGAAGAGGGGACCATCGGAAGCT
>CAYPKL010000353.1:0-7751 GCA_964411285.1 uncultured Rikenellaceae bacterium | reverse complement strand
TCGTAAATGACAGAAAAAAGGACAGAATGCTCGGAAACGTCAGCATAAGATATGATCCTACTGACTGGTTGTATGTTCAGGGCCGGATGGGTCTGGATAAATGGAACAGATCCTCAACAAGTGTAACACCTACGGGTCAGGGTTATCAACCAAAGGGAAGTATGAGTATAGGTGAAAATCAGTTTGAGGAATACAATAATGAAATCATTGTCGGTTTTAATAAGATACTAGACATGGGACTGGGAATTAATGGTTTTGTTGGCGGCAATATGATGACCCGGAAAATGGAAAGCCAATCTTTATCCGGAAGTAATTTTGCCATACCTTTTTTCCATTCTCTTGCAAATACTTCTGAAAGCCCATCCCGGAGCGTAGGCTACAGCAAGATTGGTACAAACTCAGCTTATTATTCAGCTGAATTATCTTTCAAGTCGATTTACCTGAACACCACAGGCCGGCAGGACTGGTTTTCAGTTCTTGACGGAAAGGCAATATTTTATCCTTCAGTGAGCTTAAGTGCCGTGTTATCCGATTTAGTTAAGATGCCGGTATTTGACTTCCTGAAAGTAAGAACCGCATGGAGTCAGGTAGGTGGCGCAACCGTCGGTCCTTATTCCACTACTTTCAGTTATGGATTGGGCACCCCTCATAACGGATTTGCCCAGGGATATATAAACAGTGGCAGTGTACCAAATAAAGGATTAAGGCCCTTACTTTCAATTGAATATGAAGTCGGAGCAGATATGAGGTTTTTTGGTAACAGGTTAGGGATCGATATTACTTATTACGACAGAAAATCTAAAGATGATATCCTCAGTGTTGCTTTACCGGAGTCTACCGGCTATACCAGCACCAGTATGAACATAGGCAAGGTCAGTAATAAGGGTATCGAACTTCTTATTACCGGTACCATTATTCAAAAAAGTAATTTTGAATGGAAATCTACTTTGAACTATGCCTACAATAAAAGCAAAGTAGTGGAATTACTGGATCCGAAGGTGAATAATGAAATGCTGTCTGTTGGCGGCAACAGGACAATGGTCCAGATGATATATCAGTATGAAGGTCTGCCTTACGGACAGGTTTCGGTTTATGATTTTAAGAGGGATGAATCGGGAAAAATGACTGTGGATGCAAACGGCATACCAGAAAAAGGAGATATTATACCTTTGGGACCAGGACAGGCGCCAACATTTGGCGGATGGGCAAACAATTTCAGGTATAAGAATTTCGTAGCTGATTTCTCGATCGATTATCAATTTGGAGGCTGGATTGGTTCCGGAACCGATTTTGGGGGAATTGCAGCAGGATTGAGCAAATATACCCTACCGGGAAGAGGAGTGGGCATTGGAACAGTCAAAGCGGAAGATGTAAATACATATTATGAGTTCATTTCCGATAATATTGGTATAATAAGCACTTTCAGATCCGATTACATAAAGTTTAGACAAATGAGTGTGGGTTATAGCTTCCCCGCCTCGATGCTTAGTAGTATTAAAGTAATCAAAGGATTGACTTTGTCATTGGTAGGAAGAAATCTCTGGATAATAATGAAGAAAACACCTAATATCGATCCGGAATCTAACTACTCGAATGGTAATGATCAGGGTTTGGAGTACGCAGGCTACCCGTCAGTACGCTCTATAGGGCTCAATCTGAATGCTAAATTTTAAATCGGGTCGGATATTAATTATTTAAATTTTAAGAAGATGAATAAAAATAAGATATTAATAGCAGGATTGATACTCCTTGTTCCACTGATGTTTACATCATGTAAGAAAGATTTGAAAGATATGAATATCAATCCGAACACATCCAATATTATGACCTATAATGCGCAATTATTGTATTGCCAGGGTCAGGCACACCAAATTATGGGGCAGATTGGGATGAGTTTTTATGGTTGTGCAATGCAACAGCTTGCTGCAATAACCCTTTATCAGGCTCCGGGGGATAAGTATCTGTATGCTAATGATAACCTTGGTTCAATGTATACCGGTCAGCTTACTACTAACATAAAAAACCTTGTTGATCTTATTGACAGGACAAAAGATGATCCGGCACTGTCGAATTACTATAATATTGCGAGAATAATGAAGGTTTATTCTTTCGCTGTTCTTACAGACAGCTGGGGTGATATACCCTATTTTGAAGCCGGGAAGGGTTATACAGATCTTAATTTTACACCTGTGTTTGATACTCAGGAGTCCATATATGCGGATTTCTTTAAAGAGTTAAACGAAGCTATACCCGCACTGGATGCAGCCAAGGCGACTTATAACGGGAGTGATAGTTATTATTCAGGAGACGTTCAGAAGTGGAAAAAACTTGGATATTCTATGATGCTGAGACTGGCCATGAGGTTACAAAAAGTGAAACCTGACCTGGCAAAGCAATGGGCTCAGGCTGCAGTTGCCGGAGGTGTATTTACGAGCAATGAGGATAATCAGGTATTCCATCATTCGTCTTCCGGTATAGTAAATTCGATTAATTCATCTATGAGGAGTAATTTTGCCAGGTTTAGAGTGTCTAGAACCCTTGTTAATATGTTGAGAAATACCGGAGATCCTCGTTTGACAATATTTACCGAACCTTTCTCAGGTACTGTTCTTGAAGGGCTTCCGAATGGTTTGGATGCAACTACAATCGGTGATCCTGCAATGAATCCTACTGGCCTTGGATTTGACGAATTTGCATATTACAACAAAACAATTTTGGTCGACCTGGGTGCCCCGGATTTTGGGATAACCTATGCAGAAGTCTGCTTCCTGAAGTGTGAAGCTGTTTTAAGAGGATGGATTACCGGTGATGCTACGGCCATCTATAATGCTGGTGTTGCTGCCAGCATGACGCAGTGGGGAATTTATACAGGCATTACTGCCCCCAGTGATGCTGCAATACAGGCATATCTGACTGCTAATCCTTTTGATAATAGTTATAAAATGATCGGAGAACAATTGTATCTTACCTGCTGGAGGAGTTTTGCCGAAGTATACAGTAACTGGCGCAGATTAGGATTTCCTGTCCTGGTCCCGGTAAATTATCCAAATAATGCAACCGGCGGTGTCATACCAAGAAGAATTCCATATTATGGCTTAGGGACAACAGATATCGGAGTGCTGGAGAACTATGCTAACTATCAGGCTGCGGTACAACGTCAGGGTCCTGATAATTATCTTACAAGAGTATGGTGGGATAAAGACTAGAACACTATCTTTATTTTAACTTAATATAAAAGAAAAAGGAAGGCCGGATTTTTGGCCTTCCTTTTTCTTTTTATAAAAAGAACCTTAATTAATTGAGATGTCATGTCTTCCTTCAGGAAGTTTAAGCAATACCATTTTACTGCCTGGATCATAATCCCAGCTGCGAAATATGATGCCATCAAAAAGAACACATTCAGGTATTTTTTCAAATGAGATAGAAATTCCGACGGCCTTATGTGCTTCTACCTCGATATCCGTAGAAGACTTTTGAAAAGCAAGGGCACAGGTGATTGGTGTGGTACCGGTTATATTAAATCCTTTCCCCTTGAATGATGTTCCTTCGAAATAAATAGTTTGAACAGACCCATTACCATTTAAAGTAACTGTAAAATTCTTTGCATCAGTTGTAAATCCTTCTATGCTGCCTGAAACTGTTGAACCTGTCCGGAAAAATCCATAATATACATTCCCCTGGTTTTCAATGCGTGCTCCTATCCATCCTTCTGCATCAAGTCTTGTCGTTTTCGGTTGGGAATTATTGTCACCTCCAACAGGTTTTGCTTCCGGTAAAATAACTGCAAAAAAATTAACATCCCTGAGATTTGGCTTGCTTGAAAGAGAAATATAACTTTCATCATTTTTGTCCCGGATTATTGCCGATGCAATCTCTGGTTCCACAACGTCAATAGTCAGCTGTGCAGCCGGACGGTCAATCATAACGCGCTGACCTGAATAGCTTAACGAACGCTGGCCACTGTTCCGTGGTGCATGGAAGAGCCAGTCGTAAACATGTCCATCGGGAGATTTGCTCTTCACACGATCGAAAAGGAATATCGGCCCGGATTTGGTAAATAAAAGTGTCCGTGTATAGGTGTCAAGCTTATTTTTATAGACAGTGGCAAGCTCCTCCTCTGCTGCATCTGCGATCTTACCGGTGAAAGAGTGCATCATCCGGGGCCAGTCATGCAAAGCGGCAATACCATTGTCATAGTCCGCAGGTGTCTGGCTTTCGGGATCATGATCCACGAGCATGACATTATGTGCAATTGCCTGTATATTATAGATCAGGAAATCAAGGTTAGCATAATAACCTCCGCCATGACCGGGATCAGTCAGGAGAACTTCTCCGTTTGTCATTATCTGGAAACTTGCCTGATCATAGTGGTAATGGTTCGAATTAGGGCCGATACGGGTACTGATAATACTTGAATGATCATCCCATCCGGAGCGCATAACCATGCCCTGGGCACTGAAAAATTTTGAAGCAGGAAGTGTTTCACGGGAAGCTGGAATAATGTCGTCCCTGTACCAGAGATAACCCAGATATCCACCGTTGCCTGCCTCCCAATATTGTTTAACATATTTGTAGAGAAAAGGATTCCCGGCACGATAGACGAACCATTGTGAATGTATTTGACTGCCTATTTGAACTACACCGCCATCGGTGCCTCCACTGTCGCCATAATCCTGAATACGTCCGCTTGAATGTGTTGCCTGAAGAGGATATTTATAAAAATCCTTCACGTTTGTTGTAGTCGAATAATCAATTCCAAAATTCCTTTCAAGAGCGGCGAGTAGTTTAACTATCGACTCGGTCGCCATATTCATATAGCTACTTTTAGGTTCACCGTAACTTCCATCTTCGTAGTAGGTCCTGTCAATGAAGGTCTTAGTCTTAGTGATAATGCCGGAAAGATAGGGCTCCAGGTAAGGATCATTGGGATCATCACCACAAATAGCTGTTGCTGCAAGCCCAAAACCCGATACAATAACTGCAATGTGATTGGTCATATTAGAGGACATCCTGTTCATTTCCACCATATCACGGTAAAAAAGTTTCAAACCCTTGTTTATGATGGCTTCACGGACAAATGCGCGATCCTCTGCGTTTAAAAGATCATAAAGCATATCATAACCATAGGCAACCGGAATAAGTGCATATCCAACAGGATAATATGTCCAGAATTTACGCTCCAGCATCCAGTTATTGTTCCATTTTGAAAAGGAACAAAGTTTCAGAAGTGCTTCTTTGGCTTTTTCCCCCGCTGCCATATCATGAATAAAGGCGTAGCGAAAACTTCCTTCCGTGATAACACTTTCCAATTGCACCATCGGATTTACCCACATTCCATAGGCATCGAAGCCCACAGAAGTCTTTGAATAGGGGCCCCCAACCAGATTGTCACCGGTTTTATCTTCACCCTCTTTAATTGCTTTTATATCAATATTCATAAAAGCCGTATCTTTTAGCGCTTTATCCAGAATGCTTTTTGCTACAGATGATTTTTCATTGGCAAGACGCTTTTGAAGTTCAGCAGCAGAAAAGAACAGCCTGGGGTGACCGGAGATGTGTTTCCCCGGCATCAGGAATTTAAATCCCCAACGCAATTCTGCACCTGCTTCAGTTTGTCCTGTAAGCAGGATCTCCCATTCTCCCTCAACATCTCGTTTTGTAAAGTGGTGAATGGATTCATTTGTCCACGCTTCACCAATCCTGGAAAAAGGAATATTGTCTTTTACTACCCTGTTGCGGCTATCTGTCAGCTTGCCTTTTACTTCCAGCAGCTGGGCTTTTTCTTCCGGCATGGTGGTCAATGAGAGTACGTCCCCATAAAAAAAATGTTTGTTCAGGATTGAAATGTCAAACATATTGAAGTCCGTGGATGCGGGATTTACACCAACAAAATGCCGTTGCCGCTCGCCGTTTATACTGAAATTATCCATTAGTATCGTGTAGGTATACAGGTAATATACCATAGGATAGCTGGCTTTTATCGTAAAGACCTGAATATGTTCTCCTGAGCCGAGGGATTGTCCGTTCATTTGAAAATCCGCAACGGGAACATCAAGTTCTACCCATTGATTAGCCAATGGATTCTGAATAGTTCTTAAATAACGGCGACCATCAAAGGTTCCCAGAGAAAGTTCCAATGTTTGAGGATTCCGATCGCTCTGGAAATATACTGCAGCTTTTATCCGGGTTGTAGCAATAGTATATATATTTAATCTCCTGGTGAACCCCTGAAATATTTCAACTGCATCGCTTGCCTTTACAGGGCGGGCAAGAGCATATTTGCTATTGTGATAGGTGGGTGATTGCCTTGCAAAATACAGCGCATCAAAACCAATGTCCTGAGCATAAGGATAAGGTTCCCAATTGTAGAGTTCCCCTGTTTCAAAATCATCAAAAAGGGTGTAATGGATTTTATCAACCGGCTTCTGAGCAATCGCAATACCCAAATGAAAGACGACAAATAGAAATAGTATGATTCTTACTTTTCTTCTGTTTTTTATTTTCATATAATTCCAATTTATTGGCTTTGAACCTTATAATAATGATCTTCTGTTACATCAGGATAAGAGGGAAAGCAATTCGACTTCAGATCTGAGATCGTCCTCCTCAGACTCAAGGATTATATACAACCTGTATATCGCTGACAGGTCCCAAAATACCTCTGGAATTTCTGGTGCGGACCTTGATACTATTCAGTCCACTAAGGAGAACCCAGTTCCAACTGGATCCGTTCTGTGTAACCCAACCACCATTATTGAGTTCGACCAGGAAAGTATTAAATCCACCGGGAGTAAAATTATCTACCTCTATTTTAAGAACTCCGGGTTTATCGGTTTCATTGAGAAAAACCTTTACCTGGTTCAATGGTTGGTAGAAATCTGTAGCACGGTTGGTATATCTCTGGTACTCATCGCGTTTAGGGAAAGTGTCGTCATACCAGTTTAAAAACCTATCCCATCCCCAACAGGTAGCTCCAGTATGTACAGGCACCGGTAGAGGATTTGTCAGAAAATCATTCCGTGGTATAATGCGGAAGTAACCCATGGTTTCCAGAGCCCAACTACCGCCGCTATCTCCTTTTGAATAAATAATGGAAAAAGGATTATTCCCCTGTCGCATTCCAACCTTTATTCGGGAGATAACCTCTTTTCCAATATCAGGGGAGAAAGGACGTTTCCAGGTTTCGACACGTGGCATCTGTTCAACGAGCAGGTTATGAGTTTCAAGAAGGTTTAAAGGGACCCCGGTTTCAGTATCGAAATAATAAGTGTCAATGGTGGGGTCCAGATATATCCATTTGTTGAACTCGTTTGACCAGACTTCTGTAACTTCATGTCCACTCATTCCTTCACTGTTTATATTAATATGACGGGCCTGATATCCCATAGAAAGAAGCGCTCCTATCAAAGCCTGAGTAGGGTAAAGGCACATCGTCTCCATACGCCGTCCTTTAAAAAAAGGTCCGTTCAGCCGGGGCATGTCAAACGCTGTGATCTCACTATAATTGCGCTTACTTCCTGCATCGAGTTTTTTTTCTTCATGAATTGTATTACCAGTCTGGGGGGGAAGCACAACACTCACATCATTCCAGTCCCAGGAATATCCATTTTGAGTGAGTGGGACACGGTATGACCAGTTGAGCAGGCGCATCATGACTTCGAATTCCGATGAGGCACCCAAAACAATTTGATCGAGTTTGTGGTCCTCCCTGTATTTTTTGAGGCCCGGATGGTTTAGATTCTCAAATGTGA
>CAYPKL010000352.1:0-13387 GCA_964411285.1 uncultured Rikenellaceae bacterium | reverse complement strand
CGGAACCAAAACCAGATCAAGCTTCTTGTTCGCGGTGATGATATTGGTTCATCACATACAGCAAATGTTGCATGCATTGAATCCTATAAAAACGGTATTATGCGTTCTGTTGAACTTATGGTTCCCGGACCATGGTTCCCTGAAGCCGTAAGGCTGCTGAATGAAAATCCAGGTCTGGACGTAGGTGTGCATCTTGTAATTACAAGTGAATGGAATGACATCAAATGGCGCCCTCTCACCTGCTGCCCGAGCCTGGTTGACATAGACGGATATTTCTTTCCCACAATCTGGCAGAGGGAGAATGCTCCTGAAGGAACTTCCCTGAAAGGTGCCTCATGGAAGATTGAGGAAATCGAGCAGGAGTTCAGGGCGCAGATTGAGACAGCCAAAAGGCATGTTCCGAGGATAACACACCTCAATTGTCATATGGGTTGTGAAGGCTGTGCACCGGAAATAGCTGCACTTGTCCGGAACCTTGCAATTGAATATTTTCTCAATATTAATATTTCAGATCTGGGATATAAATACATTGGTTTATGGACTAAAGCTGATTCAACTCCTGAACAAAGAATTAATGCAACAATCTCAACGCTGAAAAACCTTAAATCCGGGGAATTCATTTTTATCGATCACCCCGGGCAGGATTCACCGGAAATGCGTGCAATCTGGCATAAGGGTTATGAAAATGTTGCTGCTGACCGTGATGCAGTAACCAGGGTATTCACCAGCCAGAAGGTTAAGGATGTAGTTAAATCGCTGAATATAAAACTGGTCTCTTATAAAGAAGCAAACAAAAAGTAGATTAAAAGAATTTCAAAATAAAGAAATATAATAATGAAAAAACACATTCCATATATCATTTTGTTTTTTAGCTGTCTTTCATTAACAGCCGCTGACCCTGAAGGAAAGGTGAAGTTGACATGGGAGCTTGGTTACAGCAAAGACTATGCGACTGCACCTTCAAAATGGATTATGGCAGTGGTTCCCGGAGCAGTTCAGCTCGACATAGCAAAGGCCGAAAAATACCAGCCCTATTTTTTTGCAGAACACTGGAAGGACTACTTGTGGATGGAGGACCAGTATTATACATACCGGACATCATTTAATAAGCCTGAAATGGCAGAAGGTGAAAAATTGTTTTTCATTTCGAAGGGTATTGATTATGAATTTGAAATAATGTTGAATAATGAAAAGATTTTTTATCAGGAAGGAATGTTTACATCTGTTAACCTAGATCTGACGAATAAATTAAAAGACAAAAACCAGCTTCTTATTAAAATATTTCCTGTACCAAAACTACATTCTGCTCCTGCTGACAGGACACAGGCAGCACAGGTTGTTAAACCTGCGGTAAGCTACGGCTGGGACTGGCATCCCAGACTTGTCCCTCTTGGTATATGGGATGAAACTTATCTTGAAATACAACAGGCGTCCAGGCTTGCCGATGTTAAATTTAATTACCTGTTAAACAATGAATTAACAAAGGCTGATATTAATCTCTGGCTTTCCGGAAGAAATCTAAATGGTACAAGGTATGTATGGACTCTTAAAGATGAAACCGGAAATGTTGTTTTAAAGTCAGCAGGTGTATTTACTGATAGTGATTTGCAGGTTCCACTCACACTGGACAAGCCTGAATTATGGTGGCCTCATGACCAGGGGAAGCCATACCTTTACACTTCATCACTTCAGTTGTTCGATAAAGCAGGAAACCTTATCCAGACATGCCTCTCAAAAACTGGATTCCGCAGGATCAGACTGGTAATGAACGAAGGAGCATGGACAGAACCTGATAATTTTCCAAAAACCAGGAGTGTTCCTCCGTTACAATTTGAAATCAATGGCAGGAAGATATTCTGTAAAGGGACTAACTGGCTGAATCCTGAAATATTTCCCGGCACTATAACCAGGGAACGTTATAACAAGTTACTTGATCTTGCCAGGGAGGCAAATTTCAATATCCTCCGGGTATGGGGCGGCGGGATCGTTAACAAGGAATCATTCTTTGAATTATGCGATGAAAAGGGTATACTGGTGTGGCAGGAGTTTCCGCTCGCCTGTAATGATTACGCCGGAACCTCAAAATACCTTTCTGTTCTGGAGCAGGAATCAGCTTCGATAATAAACAGACTTAAGAAACACCCTTCCCTGGCTTTATGGTGCGGAGGCAATGAATTGTTCAACAGCTGGAGCGGAATGACCGATCAATCGGCAGCATTGCGACTGCTTAACAGCCAGTGCTATAGGCTCGATCCGGCTACTCCTTTTATTCCGACATCGCCTGTTATGGGAATGGGACATGGACATTACGTGTTCCGCGACTGGGAAAGCGGGGAGGAAGTATTCCAGGAGATGGTGCGATCGAAATTTACTGCTTATACAGAATTCGGAATGCCGGCACCTGCCTCAGTAGATATACTGAAAACCATAATTCCTGCCGATGAGTTATGGCCTCCAAAACCAGGAACTTCATGGGAAAGCCATCATGCTTACAATGCCTGGATTGGAAATACATGGCTCTGTCAGGATATAATCGAGGACTATTTCGGACCATCAGAATCTCTTGAGGAATTAGTAGCCAATGGGCAGCTTTTACAATGTGAAGGTTATAAATGCATTTATGAGGAAGCACGCCGTCAGAAACCTTATTGCTCAATGGCGACGAACTGGTGTTATAATGAACCATGGCCCACAGCGGCAAACAACAGCCTGATAAGCTACACTGACATTCCCAAGCCTGGATTTTATGCAGTAAAGAATGCCTGCCGGCCCTTGCTGGCAAGCGCCAGGTTTCCAAAATTCAGTTGGTCGGCCGGTGAAACCTTCAGTACAGAAATCTGGATGCTTAATGATCTTCCGGAAGATGTTCCAGCAGGAAAGATCACAGTAAAAATAGCTGCCGGTAAGGAACAGATAACTTTGCTGGAATGGAAATATAATCCAATGAAGGCAAATAAAAACCAGGCCGGACCCACAGTGCGTTTCATGCTGCCGGAGTGGAAGATTGACCGGGTCAAGATAATTCTCGAGGTTGAGAACCATCCCGGGTATAATTCTGAGTATACACTGGCATACAGGCATTAAAAACCAACGATAATACAATAAAAATTAAGAGTAATATGAACAGAGTTTTATTGTTTGCTGCTGCAGTAATGGTTACTACCAATGTTATTGCTAAAACTACTGAACTGTATTCAGTTTTTGAACTTGAATTGAAAGGTCCGCAATCCGGCAATCCTTTTACTGAAGTACAATTATCAGCCGAGTTCAGGCATCTGAATAGGGCGCTTTTCAGTGAAGGATTTTATGACGGAAACGGCATTTTTAAGATCAGGTTTATGCCTGATGAAACGGGAGAATGGACTTATGTAACAAAAAGCAATATAAAAGAACTCGATTTAAAAAAAGGCAGCTTCACATGTTCACCTCATTCCGGAAATAATCACGGACCTGTTAAAGTCCGCAATACTTATGATTTCGGTTATGCAGATGGCACACCGTTCTATCCTGCAGGCACCACTTGTTATGCATGGGTGCACCAGCCTGAGGAACTTGTAAACCAGACACTTGCCACCCTGGCTAAAACAAAATTCAACAAGATCCGGATGACTGTTATGCCAAAGGATTATGATGTATATATTAATAATGAACCTCCATTTTGCCCATTCGAGGGTTCAAAAGAAAAAGGATGGGATTTCTTCCGGCCCGATCCTGCCTTCTTCAGGAACTTTGAAAATAAAATCCTTGAATTACAGAAACTTGGGATAGAAGCAGATGTAATCCTTTTTCATCCTTATGATAATGGTCATTGGAATCTGGACAAAATGAGCAAGGAACAGGCCATATTCTATCTTAAGTATCTGATAGCCAGAATATCATCAATAAGAAATGTATGGTGGTCAATGGCAAATGAATATGATATATTGGGAAAAACTGATGAAGAATGGGACGAATACTTCAGGCTAATTCAGACTTTCGATCCATACAGCCATTTATGCAGTATTCACAATGGAATGGAATGGTATAACCACTCAAAACCATGGATTACACATTTAAGTATTCAGACTCCCTATCTTCAGGATATCCAGGACTGGCGCGAATTGTACAGGAAGCCGGTAATTATAGATGAATGTGTTTATGAAGGCAATATCCCCAACGACTGGGGCAACCTCACACCTGAGGAGATGATGAACAGGTTCTGGATAGCATATTGCAGAGGAGCCTACTGCACTCACGGAGAAACATATATTCATCCTGATAATATTCTCTGGTGGTCAAAAGGAGGTGTACTGCATGGTAAAAGTCCGAACCGGATCGCTTTCCTTCATAAGATCATGACAGAAACGCCAACAGAAGGTGTCTATCCATTCCATAATATCTGGAATAAAGAAACTTATCTTATAAAGGACAATGAGTTTTATCTTTATTACTATGGCAACAGCCAGCAGGCAAAGGCAAGGCTGTATCTTCCGCGTGATTTTAAATTCCGGCTTGAGATTATCGATGCATGGAACATGACTGTTGCTCCTGTTCATGGAGATTACAGTGGCATGACTGAAATTCCGTTGCCAGGAAAACCATATATTGCTGTCAGGGCAATAAAAATAAAATAACAGTATGATCGCTATGCACTTTTGTGCCCTTGAGCTGAATATAAATTTGCATGCATCATTTCGCTTGTTTCTTTAGCCTGAAAATCGCAACATCGTGACTGGGAATTTCCCGTTTTAAAACCTGAGAAGTCGTTCCGGTTTCATCTTTTGCAAATACATCCCGGACCGAGTAAATTCTATCCAGTTGAATATCATTTCGGTCAATGTTCAACGGAAGTTGCATTACTTTCCCTTCCCGAATAGTCGTTACCTGAAAGGTTTTCCAGTCCAATTCAACAGTTACCGTGTAGTCGAAACGGTTGAAAATACAAATCGCCAGTTCATGGTTCTGAAGTTGTTTATAGTAAACTTCCAGTTCGCCGTAATCCTTTATTTTGAATCCCTGTTTACCCAGAGGGTCTTGATTGATCGCAATTAATTCAGCATTCGTAAGTAAATCGCGGGTCGTTTCATTCATGTTGGCAAGGTCGTTTCCTGCGAAAAGCGGGGCAGCCAATATACACCACAAGGCAAAATGAGCACGGTTTTCACTGTCTGTAAGAACGCTGTTGCCCACCTGTAACATATCGGGGTCGTTCCAGCCCCCGGGTCCTGCAAATTTTTCAAGTCCTTGCTGCATGTCGAGGTTAATGACAACACCACCGGCCCATACTTTACCTTCTTTAGCATCAGGAATGTTCCAGTTGTTGCGGATATCGCCCGTCGTCCTCCATAAATGTCCTACATTGGCCGCCCATTCCCAGGGTTTGTTCAATCCCCATTCACACAGGCTAAAAACAACCGGGCGACCAGCTGCATACAAGGCATCGCGCATCAATGTGTACGATTCTACCGCATTTTGCCCTTCGGAATTGCACCAATCCAACTTCAGGAAATCCACTCCAAAGCTGGCATACGAAATAGCATCCTGAAACTCGTATCCCCGGCTTCCAGGTCGGTTTGCACAGGTTTTTCGCCCGGCGCAGGAGTAAATACCAAATTTCAGACCCTTCGAATGAATATAATCAGCCAGCGCTTTAATTCCTGAAGGAAATTTCTGCGGATCGGCCAGAATGAATCCCTGTTTATCACGGCCAATCTGCCAACAATCGTCGATTACGATGTATTCGTAACCGGCCTCTTTCATCCCGCTCGAAACCATCTCATCGGCAGCATCGCGAACAACCTGTTCATTTATTTCGCATTCAAACCTGTTCCAGCTATTCCATCCCATTGGAGGAGTCATAGCCAGTTTTTCAAATTTCTGCGAGAACCCTGATGTCAAAATAGAAATTGCAAAAAGAGTAAGAAAAAAGTTTTTCATATCAGAAAAATTTATGTGAATGAGAAATTAAGAATTCAACAGTAATTAACCGTTAAATTACAGATATTTTACAGCTTGTGTTCAGATTATTTTAATTATGCTATATGCATTTAGTATCCGGAAGCATCGTCGAGAACCAGAACACAGTCTGGCTTTGCCTTTGCAGAGCTCTATTTAATCTGTCAATGCTGCCAGGGCTGCACCGATAAGTCCCGACTGATCAAGCCCGGTAAACTCAACATGCCTCTTCCTTTCACCGGTAAGGTAGTCATTCAGGTAACTCTCAAACCGTGTCCTGAAATTATGAAGTTTATAAAATGTAGTTCCTTCAACAGTGATCAGCACTGGCTTCTCAGGAGTCATTCCTTTCCCGCACTTCATGATAACAGCCGATATGCTTCCTGCAACCAGTTTTGCAGCCCGATCAATTAATGTCCCGATAACCAGTCGGCAACTGTCAGCATCATTACAATCCCTAATTGCTGCAACAATAGGGTTTCCCTGTGAAATCTGACGGGCTACATACGAATTGGCGTCCCACGTTTGTAAATCAGCCAGCTTACTTATCGCCTCTGCTGAAGAAACTGAAAAGACACCCTCTTTTGCTGCCTCCTTAAGCACATAAAGGGTCAATCCGCCAAAATATCCCCCCGAGAACATCTTCTCAAACTTATAGCTGCCCGGATCAGTTGTTGTGTTACAGAACTGAATATCCAGATCTTGCTGAGGAGGCCTTCCGAAATCACCAGACTCAATATTTATTATCTGGCTTCCCTCCTTTTTACTTTCCCATTTCTTCAGGATATTACTGTTTTGTTCTATATAGCAGGTGTTGGTGCCGGTTCCGAGAATGAAACCGATGAATGAATCATATTTACGGCCGGCAGATGCTGATTTTCCGGCAAGGAGAGTTGCCACAGTATCATTGAGCAAAACGATCTTTTTGCCGGGAGTTCCCAATGTTTCCAGTAACTTCTTTCCTATCAGCTGCCCGTGGACCTCAGGAGCCTGTACCTCTTTGCAGAATTGAATGAGCCGTCCGTCTTTATCGGGAAGTATCTCCGTGGGATAGGAGAAACAAAAGCCAATCCTGCCAACTTTTTCAGCAAGCGGTCTGATGTAATCAGCTACTATTCTGAAGAACTCATTACTACTGATTTCTCCTTCAAGTCCCGGCATTTTGTAACTTACTGTATCACTTATTATTACATTACCTGATTTTGAAACAGTTACAATAGCAGCTCTGAAATTGGTGCCACCGGCATCTATAGCCAGAACTGGTTTATCCTTCAGAAAGTCATTTTCCGCCTCGATATAAGTAGGTATCATCCTGAGCGCTCCTTCCTTACCTGAAAGACCGGAAACCATATCTTCAGTAAATGTTTTTACAAATCCATCCATATCAACGTCAGAGGCTCTGATTCTGTATTTTTTCAAGAAAGCATCCGCTTTTTCCATCTATTCCACATATTTGATAATTATTTCCGGTCCTTAAAAAAGAATCTGTCTGGATCATTAAATGATTTACAGTATTATTACAGGTCATTTCTTGTTGAGCAGAACACGAAATGTTTTAATCTGCTGTTGATTCAGATCAACACTAAGTATATTTCCTGATACCGGAAGTTCTTTAATGTCAGTCTCAACATGCGACGAATAAAAGGCCTTTTGTATTGAATTATTAATGAGTATATCAGTCGTAACAGGTTGATTTCCCATATTCCAGAACCTTAATATTATACCATCTTCTTCTCCCGGTTTCAAAGTCCATAGAATTACATCCTTATTATCATTCTTAATAAATGAATATCTCTTATCGGAAATGCTTCCCTCTGAAAATGCCTTGCCTGCAACCATCGGATTCTGATGTTCAAGAGAAAACCTCATTGACACACCTGCATTAAATTCAATATTATGCGGCAACAGTGAAAAATTCTGATGGAACAAAGTATCTCCGTCCTGTTTAATCATACCAAGGTTCTCATTTATTTGTCCTCCTGCCAGGATATGTACTGTTGATGAGTTTTCATCAAGAAAGGAAGGGGTACTGTTCCCGAGTCGGAAGAACAGGCAGTCGGAATTTGATAAGGTTATGGAAGAGTTTCTGTTCCCTACATTCAGAAAGTGGTTCAGCGATAAATGATCGTATCTGGCCATCCTGTCGGCATAATGTCCGCCTGATGAAACAGTTTTTGCTTTTATAACAGCACCAACCTCCTCGTGCCATACTTCAGGATCATCAACATTAAAACCAAATGACCAGTAAAGAGGTCCGTCAAAATTCTGGAGAATGGTATTTTGAAAATCAATACGTGGATCGTCTGCATAAAATGTTACTATGCTCTCATGCTTTACCGGATCAGATGAACAACAGAGGAGTTTTATTTGTTTTTGATCCCTTTCAATGATCCTGATTTTATCACCATTATCATGATTTGTACTGCCCGGATCGTTAAGCATACCTCTGGTCCACTCTTTTTTCATTTTCTTGTCGAAAAGCGAAAATATGGCACCTGATTTTGAGAATCTCACTCTGTATAATGGTGTTTCAAGAATATTGTTAGAAAAGCTGAAGGGGCCTCTGTCTGGCATATTGCTTTTGTTATCAAGTTGAAATAGTTTATACCCTACAGAAGGGATACCTTCGACCCAAACCCTGAGGAACTTCTTTTCACCAATCAGGATAGTATATCCCGGGTACAGTTGTCGGTTTTCAAGATCCCTGACACTATTGAAATCATTCCCTACCGGGATATCAACAAGTCCGTTTCTTTCCCAGCTCAATGGATTAAAGACAAAAACAATATTAGTCTGCCCGTCTGAATTTATTTTCTTTCCTGTCTCATTAATAGCCATATAAAATAGTGTGTCGACATAATCAGTAACCTTTTTCTCCTGCCTGCGCATGTAAGTGGCAAAATCATGCCTGTTTACCGGACCGTCTGCAGTCCACCCATGGAGGTTATAGACACCCAATCCGTATAAAAAGTCCTCCTTTTTCTTGTTCAGGACATTAAAGACACCAGGATCACCATCTGAAGCAATTGCTGCCAGAGCCTCGGCTGTCCTGAGCTTTTCCATCGAACGTCTCAGTCTGCCGTTAACCTCTGCCAGGGATGCAAGGTTGATATCCCACTCATTACCATATGACAATGAAACATCCGGAAGTTCACTGCCATAAACACTTTCAAAATGTTTGAAAAAATCGACCTGGTTTGATAAGTATAGCTTTGTTCCCGGAAGTGTTCTGTGATCAAGCCCCCAGACCAGGTCATATGAATAATTTTGAATATTATCCCAGCCTTTGCCAAATGCCCCTGCTATTTTATACGGGTATCTGTCTGAACCGGATAATTTATCCATCTTCTGGACAGCCACAGTCGGTTCCAGCATTTCGGCATACCCACCAAGGTCAGCATTCCATCCATAGCTGGAGTACCACTTCATAAGTATCTTGCTGCCATCAAGTCCGGTATACCAGTATATTTCATGATCACGGTTGCCAATAGTATTTGTTTTTGTTGCACAATTACACACACCTCTCCAGCTATATCTGGCACCTGATCCTGCCCATAGGGATGCGACACCCAAAGGGATTGTTGCATTCTCCTGGCACACAGCCATGTCAATATCAAGTCCGTATTTTCTTTCCAGGTATCCTCCGTAGTAAAAACTTCTTATAACAGATTCTGCGGTAGATGCACCATATACGGGCAGCGTGAAATTGAAAGGTACGCTTGCCTGGTTATTTTTTATCTGATCAATTATTCTGTCAAAGAAATCTTTTGGAGCTTTTCTTTCAAGCATATATAATGTCCAGGAAACATCATAATTCCATTTACTTCTTGCTTCCGGAGGCTTATTTTTAGTATCTTCTCCTATTTTAAGATAAAACCTGGCCATATCGAGGTTATATTTATACCAATCCTCTTCATCCCCATTCCACATTAAGTCTGTGTGTGTATCATTGCCCAGGTAAAGATGCTTAAGAGTATCCTGGCCGGATGAATTAATAACCGATACCAGCAGAAATGAAACCAGTGCAAGGTTTTTTAACATAAACTGAATTATCAGGAATCTCCGAACCTCTTTATTGCCTCTTCCAGCATAACCGCTGTAGCTGTTGCACCTGAACGGGTAGCACCTGCGGCTTTCATTTTAAGAAGATCATCAAGTGTGCGTACTCCTCCTGCGCACTTAACCTGAACTCCCGGACCGGAATGTTTTCGCATCAGTTCAACATCCGCCAGGGTAGCGCCTTTGTAATTATAGTCGCCATTTTGCTGTTTCACAAAACCATACCCTGTTGAGGTTTTTACAAAATCAGAGCCAGTACGCGTACATATTTCGCACAGTCTTATTTTATCTTCAGTACGGGTTACATAATCTGTTTCAAAAATTACTTTCACGATAGCATCATTCTGATGACAGGCGTCGGTTATTTCTTTGATCTCCTGTTCAACATAATCCCAGTCGCCACCCAGTGCCTTACCTATGTTTATCACCATATCTATTTCTTTGGCTCCTTCGTTACATGCTTGTTTTGCTTCAAATACCTTGACTTCAGTTGAACTGTTACCATGGGGAAACCCGATTACGCAGCCAACCTTTACAGTACTTCCTTTCAACAATTTAACAGCCTTCTTTACTGCATAGGGTTTTACGCAGACCGAAGCTACATTATATTTCTTTGCTACCTCACACTCTCTATTCAGATCATTATCAGTCATAGTCGGATTAAGAATTGAGTGATCGATCATTTTCGCCAGTTCTGAAACTTTTGCCATATTAAATAGTTTTAATTATGTATTTAACTCTTTTTTGTTCTTTTAGGGTTCCCGGTTCCTGATCATGAACAAGCAACCGGGGTAAATTGTCAAACTAAGTTAATTATTACTTTCTGATTTTGACTTGCTGTTACAATCTTTTAAATTGCAGGAAACAAATTGTAAATTAAAATGGACAGAACCAATTTCATAAAGACAATGTTCTTTTCCCCGGCTATCGTATCAGATTATGCAAATGGCGGGCCGGAAGCTGTTCAAGCAACCGGACTGCGGAGACTTAAGGCTGACAAATGGTTCACACAATGGAGACCTGACATTGAACCGGCTTATCATGCAGCTATCGATGAAGTTGTTCTGGTCGGAATGTCGCACGGAATGCCCGGACTTGTCACCCGTGATGGTACATTTAAAAGTGCCGGACCTGAAAGTATTATAAATCCCCAGACAGGACCGATCTTTATTGATGGTATAGAACCCGGTGACATGCTTGCGATTGATATTATGGATATAAAGACAGGTGAATGGGGATATTGCAGCGGACAGATATTTGAGTTGAAGGACGGTTACGCCATGTTTTCTGAATCTCTGAGGATTCCTCTCGAACCTATGATAGGTTGTATAGGAGTAGCTCCGTCAGAGGGTATTGCCGATACGCGTGTTCCGAGGGAGACGGGAGGTAATCTCGATTGCAGGGACATCCGGGCAGGAAGCACAATCGTTTTAAGGTCCCGGGTAAAAGGAGCTCTGGTTGGTATGGGTGATGCACATGCTCTTCAAGGTGACGGGGAAATAAACGGTCAGGGAATTGAGACTGATGCCGAAGCTATTGTAAGATTTCGGAAGTTTACCGGATTCTCCTGCGATCGTCCTGTGATTATCAGAAATGAATCATTTTCAACATTAGGGGCTCATAAAGATCTTGAGGAAGCTGCATGGCAAGCTACAGAAGATATGATCAGTCTGCTCCGGCAAAAGACGGGGAGGAGTGAGAAAGAGTCCCGACTGCTCGTAGGACTAACAGGCAATCTGAAAATCAACCAGATAGTTGATCCGGCCAAAGGGGCCAGGATGGAGGTCCCATCATGGATTTTTGGAATCTAATATTTTGTTAATATGACTAACCTGATTACTGTTTTCTTAATAATGGGTGCTGGTTTTATTCCTCAGGCATCTTCCGGTACCATTTCAGATCTGGCCTACTGCGACTTTTCAAAAATTAAAACCGGCAAGTTCGGGGATTTTGCAGGACCTGGTTTTCCTGAATACCACTATATACCAAGACAGTTCACCGATGGATGGGAAATCGTAAATAACAGGGGACCTGATGAGTGGAAAATAATCGAATCAGATGGGAAACACTCGCTCCAATACCTGGGTTATAATTCCACGGTTTGGACCAGTGGATTTACTTATCCGATTCTAAGTTATGGTGATCTTCTGTGGAAGGACTATAATCTTGAAGTCACCATAACGCCATATGACAGAAGTGATCTCAACGGGATTATATTCCGTTACAGGGACGGCCGTCATTATTACCTTTTCGGTCTGGACAAAGGAGACAGGGTAACTCTCAGGTATCGCGACGGAGAGAAGGGATTCAGGGAGGATGGCTGGCATGAACTTGCAGCCGGAAAATTTCAGACCGATCCGGGAAAATCATACAAGCTGAAGATCGAGGCCGCGGGGGATAAGATTCGTTGCCTTATTGATGGACGCGAGATAATCAGGGTTTCCGATAATAGATATTCTGGAGGTAAGGTCGGACTCTTTGCAACATCACCAATCGTATTCCATGAAGTCAGGGTATCGGCAAGTGCAAAAGCACAGGAGAATTACCTCAGGGAAAAAGATTCTTATAAAGCAGAAGTCAACGCTTTACAGGCTGACAATCCGCAACCTAAGCTCTGGAAAAAGATCAACACAAGCGGATTTGGTGTTGCGCGCGCTCTCAGAATGGGAGATCTTGACGGGGATGGGCAAACTGACTTCCTGCTCATCCAGAATATGCCATTTTTCGGTAGTAACTATAACCAGATAACATGCCTCACAGCCATTGATCTTGACGGTCGTACTCTATGGCAATATGGAAAGCCTGACCCTGAAAATGCATGGGTCTCATACGATGTCGCGGCGCAGATACATGATCTTGATGGCGACGGAACGACCGAGGTGATAATGGCACAGGGGCAATGGATAAAAGTGCTTGAAGGGAAAACAGGGAAAGAGAAAGCACGTTACCCGGTTCCCTCATCAGCCATCCTCCCCGGGGAGACATCATGGCAGGAGTACAAGCACTATTACCGAAGAGATCTGCTCCCATATCTTAATGTTGACTGCATCTCATTTGCTGACCTTCGCGGAACCGGTAAACCGCAGGATATCATCATCAAGGACAGACATACACGTTTGTGGGCTTATACAAACAAGTTCGGGCTTTTGTGGAGTGCTTCCGCAAATCTCGGGCACTTCCCTTTCTTTTACGATAGCGATAAGGATGGCAGAGATGAGGTGTATATAGGTTATTCCAAATTCGATCACTCGGGCAAGCTTATCTGGTCACTCGATTCTTTGATGGGAGAACACTCAGATGGCATTTGTGTCGGAGATTTCTCACTGAAAGGCGGACCAGTCCGGATCTTTGCAGGTGGCAGCGATGATGGTGTCCTGCTTCTGGATGATGACGG
>CAYPKL010000351.1:0-5330 GCA_964411285.1 uncultured Rikenellaceae bacterium | reverse complement strand
TACGAGATACTATTCATTTCTTTTGATTAACCTTAAAAACTCACATTATGAGAAAAAATCGAAGTTTATGTTGCTTGTTTTTGAGAGGACCATCCTTTCAAAGGATCTGCTTTGTTCTACTATTTATGGTAATGCAAATTTCACTTTTTGCTCAGCCGGTTGCTGTAAAAGGCAAAGTGGTGGATTCGCAGGGAAATGGGATTCCCGGAATTAATATTCTGGAGAAAGGAACTACCAAAGGGGTGTTTTCAGATACAAATGGTGAGTATTCCATAACTGTTGATAAAAATGCTGTACTGGTATTCTCATTCCTCGGATATAATAAGGAAGAGGTTCCTGTTGCAGGAAAGACGTCTGTTAACATTACAATGACCGAATCAGTCAAAAGTCTTGACGAAATAATAGTTATAGGTTACGGTACACAGAAGAAAAGCGATCTGACCGGGGCTGTAGCATCAGTAAAAATGGAGGATCTTAAAGGCCGGTCAGTAATCAATGTCGAACAAATGTTACAGGGTACTGTGGCAGGAGTCAGCGCAGTCTCAGCTTCGGGATTACCGGGCGGGAATGTGAAAATAAATATCAGGGGAGTCGGCACTTTTTATAATACGAATCCCTTGTATGTGATTGATGGAATTCAGACCAGGGATATCGGCCTGATTAATCCCAGTGACATAGAGTCGATGGAAGTGCTGAAAGATGCTTCAACTACAGCCATTTATGGATCAAGCGGTGCAAATGGTGTAATTCTGATAACCACAAAAAAAGGTGCGGAGGGCAGACCAATTGTATCTTTTGATACAAAACTGGGATATGCCCACCGCGGGAAAAAAATTGAAGTAATGAATGCATCCGATTACGTTGACTATGTCCTCGACCTTAAAGGCTCCGATGTAAACCAGACATTCCTCGACAATATCGACTGGAGAAGGGTAGACAGAACGGATTGGCAGAACGAGATCTTCAGGCCCGCCTTTCAGCAGGAATATAATGCCTCGGTAAGCGGAGGAACCAGCAATGTCAAGTACAACGTTGGTGCAGGCTATGTGAACCAGGACGGTATTATACAAACCCATAATTATAAAAGGTACTCTTTCCGTACAAATACTGAGTTTGGACTGGGGAAAAATGTCAAAATCGGTGAAAACTTCACGGTATCATATTCCAAAGCCAGCGAAGCACCCGTAGGTCAGGATAATGGTAACATTTTACTGTGTGCCCTGAGAATACCGCCCTCCCTGCCTGTCCTGGATCCTGAAAACCTGGGAGGCTACTCAAGGGTAACTTCTGCAATTGATCATAATGATGCTTATAATCCGATAACAGAATTAAAACTCCGTGATAACAGATCTAACTACCTGCGCATTTTGGGAAATTTATTTGGTGAGTTAGAAATTATTAAAGATCTTAAATTCAGAACAAGTATTGCACTTGATATAGATCGGAATGACGCCAATACTTATACGAAGGCCCGCGCCAATGGAGCATTTGAATTTCCAAGTATACTGGATGAAAATTTCGGATGGCATAATTCCTTTATTTTCGAAAATACACTTTCGTATACAAGACAATTGGGCTTACATAATTTTCTGATATTGGGCGGGAATACAGTTTCTAAATCCAAAGGCCGTTATTATTCACTGACAGCAACGGATTTCACAAATGATTATGTTCGTGTAATTCCGGCGGGGTCAGGAAAAATTAATAACAGCTCTACAGGCGCAGATCAATCTGCCAAACTGGGCTATTTTGCAAGACTAAATTACTCCTTTGCTAATAAATACCTGTTTCAGGCTAACTTCAGAGCTGACGCTTCTTATAATTTTACTCCTGCAAACCGGTGGGGTTATTTCCCGGCATTTTCAGTTGGCTGGAAATTGAATGAAGAAAACTTCATAAAGGATAATTTTAATTTTATCAATTTGCTGAAAATCAGGGCAGGTTGGGGTAAAAGCGGAAGTGACCTGATACCTTCCTATGGATATTCATCCCTTATTTATTCTTTCAATCCCGATTATATTTTTGGAAATACTCCTGTTACAGGCGCCGCAATGGTTTCTTTATGGAATCCGGAAATGAGATGGGAGACCTCTACCACCTCAAATATTGGCCTGGATCTGACAATGTTTAACAGCCAGTTGCAGTTTACAGCTGATTATTTTATTAAAAATACCGAGGACATCCTTGTCCCATATCCAATGCCCTCATCGACAGGGATAGGATTCTCCGGTGGATCCAATGGCAGCGCCTGGAGAAATGCTGCATCAGTAATCAACAAGGGACTGGAACTGACACTTAACTATAATAAAGCATTATCAGGTGATTTTAATTACTTCATAGGTGTAAATGTCACTTTTATTAACAATGAGGTTACTGATTTAGGTGAAGGATTGCCTATAATGGCCGGTAGCTTTTCAGGCAATTCAATTACCCGTACTGAAAAAGGCAGCCCGATAGGATCATTTTATGGATTTAAAATGGACAGAGTATATTCCACTCAGGCAGAGGTTGATGCTGATAACGCCCAGGCAGCAAATCTGCATGGTGAAGGTTCTGCCTATCAGGAAAATGCGCAGGCTGGCGACATTCGTTTTGTTGATTTTGATGAGGATGGGTGGATCACCGATGGAGACAAAACCATGATAGGGAGTCCTATTCCAAAAATGATCTTCGGATTTAATATGGGTGCATCCTATAAGGGATGGGATCTCTCAGCAAATTTCTCAGGTGTTTACGGGAATGATATCCTCGACAGAAATCAATACTGGCTCGAAGGTATGGTAATTCCATTTAATGCGTCAGTAAAAATCAAGGACCGGTGGAAACAGGAGGGTGATATCTCCAGAATTCCAAGAGCTGTGTCTCCTGATGCCAATCAAAATACCAGGGTTTCTGACAGATGGATACATGACGGCAGTTTTTTAAGACTAAAAAACCTTAGTCTTGGGTACTCAATTCCTGCTGATGTACTAAAGAAGATATCCTTTAGTGTAGTATCCGGACTAAGGGTATATATTTCTGCAGAAAATCTTCTTACTCTTACAAAATATCCCGGATTTGACCCGGAAATTGGTGAGATCGGAGATAACCTGGTTCAGGGGCTTGACTGGGGGCAGTATCCTCAATCAAAACTGTATATGTTTGGTCTGGAGGTTAAATTTTAAAAAACTGACATAATGAAAAAAATTATATATCTGACTTTAGGGATATTCTTTCTTGCTGCATGCAATGAAGACATGCTAAATCTGGAAAATCCCAACCAGTATTCTGCAGAGACTTATTTTAAAAACCTTGCTGAATGTGAAAGAGGAGTAAATGCAATCTATGGCGGTTTTTACCACGATGGATTATATGCCAGGGAGTATTATTTTATTTTTGATTGCCTGGCAAATGAGGCTGAACAAAATTCGCCCATGGAAGCCCCGACTACTGATTGGCCGAATTATACCCATAACCCCGGAAATGGCGAACTTCAGGGTTTATGGAGATCGTTGTACCGTATTATCTTCAGGGCAAATGTAGGAATCGAAAACATAGGTAAATGGGAAGCGAATACCGATAATGAGGTATCGAGAAAAGAAACATTAATAGGAGAAGCCTATTTTTTGAGGGCCTGGGCATATTTTGAGCTGGTAAATATATGGGGAAGAGTTCCGATCAGGACATTTGAAAATAGTACCGAAGCCCAGGTTGCCCGGAGCAATACGGCAGATATCTGGGAAATTGTAGAGACAAATTTAGCAGAGGCTATAAGCCGGTTACCTGTCAGCTGGGATGATGTAAATCTGGGAAGAGCGACCAAAGGTGCTGCCGTTGCTTTGCTGGGGAAAGCCTATCTGTACCAGGAGAAATATTCTGAAGCACATACCGAATTTGCCAGGTTGGCTTTAGCCCCTTACAGTTATCAGTTGCACCCTGATTATTCGGAGAACTTTTTGGAAAGCGGAGACAATAATGAAGAATCTGTCTTTGATGTACAATTTGTCGGAGGAGCTTCAGGTGATGCAGTCTGGTATATGTTTGGAGGACAGGAAGATTGGGGGCTTGGAGGTCTTCATACCGGCAGGGCAACTGAATATGGATTCAAGGACTGGGAGAATTGTCATGTTTCAAATGCCGCCGTTGCAGCATTTACCTATCCTGATGAAAGTCAGGCCAGCTATATCGATCCACGCGGTGCCATGTTGTTTTATGGAGATGCAGCAGCCGGTGGTGATACTGATTATTCCGTCGGACCATTCCCTTTCGAAGATAAAGGATATATGTGGAAAAAATACCAGACATATGAGTTCAATGAATTTGAAGGTGATCCAAACAGCGGGATAAATGCAAAAGTGATCAGGTATGCTGATGTACTGCTAATGAGAGCCGAAGCTCTGATCATGGATAGTAAAATAAATGAAGCACTGCCGTTGATAAATTCGGTAAGGGAGCGTGCCGGTGCATTTGAATATACCACCCTGGGAAACCAGCAGGAAGCTATGGAGAAAATAAAACTGGAAAGACGGCTTGAACTATGCGGGGAACAGGTAAGATGGTTCGATCTGATAAGATGGGGCGAAGCCAGGGATGTAATCAACGAAGAAAAATTTGCCGCAAAAGGAGTCAGACCATTTCAGGAAAAACATGTTCTTTTTCCAATTCCGCAGGAGGAAAAAGATGCCAATTCACTGGTTGCAAATGATGTTGTTGGCGACTGGAATTAACACTTAACTTAAATAAGCTGACAAAGCAGGATGACCAGGAAACTCCTGTCACCTATACATGATTGTAAACGTAACGTAGATCCCTCGCTTCCGCTCGTGATGAAATATGATCACAAAACGATGCGGGGGATCCCTTTATTAATAACACGTTCCAATATAGATCCTGAAAATATTATTGTATTACAACAAAATATATACCTGACACAATAAATAATTGACCCAAATCAATAAAGTATTACTGCTAATCCCTTTTAAGCAAGCAGCTATCCTTATTAGTAATTTGCTCCTTTTTTAAATAATGAGTTTATGTTCCGGTGAAGAATTTGATTGAATGTGGCAAATTTACATTGCATTAATTATCTAAGACTTTCAACTATTAATTCTTACCCCCTTTCTTATTTCCCCCAAAAGGGGAAATGATGATTATCGTTTAAATAATATGGTGCGCGTCAGGGAATGTATTCTTATAAATTATTTTTACGAAATTCTGATTCACCACGCTCCTTCCACCCCTGGGGGAAAGCCTGCCACGCTTCGGCGGGGGTCGGGAAGGGGGTAAAAACTGCAGATTGTAATTCTTCAACCTTTCTTATTTCCCCCGAGGTAAATAGCCTCCTTCCCCTG
>CAYPKL010000350.1:0-7481 GCA_964411285.1 uncultured Rikenellaceae bacterium | reverse complement strand
AACTCCTGCATCCTGACATTTATGTTCTTAAGAGCCTGCAGCAGATTTTCTTCCGGTTTCAGGAAATCCTGATCTCCCCAGAAAACAGGGTCATAGTCAGTAATTGCCTTTGAAAATACAGAGTGTATCGGAGCGAGTTCTTCCCTGTCGAACCGCGTTACGTTATCAATATTCATACTGGTAACAGCCATTTCAAAGAAAACTTCAAACTGGGAGTTAAAGAATTTTCTTTTTTGTCTGGCTGAAAAATCAAGATCTCCTCGTACATGACTAAGAAAATACCTGTTATTAACTTTACGGTAGCTTACCGAATACCGAGCTGCAACGGGCCATACTCTGAATCCTCTGGAAGTGTTTGCAATAAAAGAATCTTTCATTTTATTCAGGAATTCTGTTGAAAGTTCGAAATCGGAATGAAGAATGGCAAAATCAGAAGTATTTATAAAAACAGATCCTTTGAACTTAGGCAGTTCCACCCCTTCCCTGGGAGTGAATTCAATCTCATAAGCCGACTCTTCATCAAGAGAAACTATATCGGTTATTCTGTAATTGTACTCCGGCATGTTTTCCTGAGACATGAAATCAAATATGTTCCTGGCACCGTCAAGTTGAAGACAAGTGCTTAATCCGGCCTTCAGTCTGAAAGTAAGGGTGTCTCTTACGCTGATATTTTCAATTTTCCGGCTTTTAAAAACTTTAATCTGGTCATTTAAAAAAGTAGTTGAATATGGGCTCTTAAAAATCTTAAGGATTGCTTCAGTATATGACTGGAGTTTATTGCGTTTCATTACTCCTTCCCTGTAAAATCCTGTCAGGCCGGCCGGGGTGCTCCCATAATTTTCGGATATTGCAGATAATGCCTTGACTATCACCTCCTGAGGTATCTGATTTTTAATAATAATTTCAGGTATAGAGATGAACTCCCTTCTCAACGCAATAGTGAAATTATTTCCCAGTGCCTGAGCTACGGGAATCTGCCTTCCATAATAACCAAGGTATGACAATACGAGGGTATCATTCAGATTGGCAGGCGCTATTTTCAGTCCGAATTCACCATTGCTGTTTGAAACGGTACCTTTGCCTTCATTTTTAAGCCCGACTGTTGCATAGGGTAATGGTTCATCTGATTCTCCATCTATAATAAGACCGGACAAATACTGAAAGTCAGAAACCCGTAAAGAGTCTGTAACCGGGGCAGAAGGAGGTTTCTCTTTTGATATTATAATGAACTTATCAATTACCGAATATCCGAGAGAATCATTTTTAAGAATGCTGTCGAGGATGAATTCCAGTTTAATGTTACTGAAATTCATACCGGTCTGTTTTTCAGTATTTATCAGACGGCTGTCGTATGTAAAATTATATCCTGTCAGCCGGGTAATTATATTCAGTGCATTGCCCGTTTTTACTTTTCCTGCGCTGAAGGTGAATGTTGAATCGAGAATGCTTTCCTGACCTTTAATTCCCTGGGAGGAAAGAAGAAGTACAAATAATAAAATGGCCGGAATATTTTTAAATATGAAGCCATTAATTAACGACATCTTAAAGAAGATAATTTATCTTAATGTAGAAAGATGATAAACATTTTCAACTTTACTGAAATTCAGGTTAAAACTAGCACAAATCAGGCGAATAATTGTTTCCTGTGGTTGATTATCTATTGGGGAAGTCCAGGTTTTGTTAAGAATTTCAGGATTGTCAGCAATTATTTCCATATTATATACTCTCTTCAGATCTCTGAAAACAACATCGAGAGTTTGTCCGTCATAGACCAGCAGGCCTGTGTTCCACGAGAGGTAATTTGGATTGCTGTTCATCGATTTCCCGGTTTTTCCTGTATTTAGGGTTCCTATATAGCCCGGGTCAAGTTCAATACTTTTAATACCGGTATTATCCGAAAGTTCAACTTTTCCTGTCCTCACATAAACTTCAACGGCATAATCAGGATTATTTGTAATGACATTGAAGGATGTGCCTGTTACTTTTACCCTGGCTTTTCCGGCGTCGACCACGAAAGGTTTGGCCGGATCGGGTGCAATTTCAAAAAAGGCCTCGCCGGTAAGGGTCACATTTCTTCCGTGCCGGCCGAAGTTTTCCCTGTAGGTCAATCTTGTATTCCTGTTCAGGAAAATATTACTGCCATCTGGGAGTGTAACTTCCAGATTTTTCTGATTCCCGGTAGTTGTAACAACTATTTTATTACTTAATAAGCCATTATCTGAAATTAAAAGTGTAGCGGTTCCAAGACTTAAAAGAAGGAGAACTGCAGCGGCTATTCTGAACCAGGGGTTTCTGATAAAGCTGATCCTTAAGGGTTCGGGGTTATTAACCAGTCCATTTTCATTCAGCCTGTCATAAAGTTTATTCCAGGCTTTGTCAACATTTATTTCTTTATCGGTGTTCATTTTTCCTGTCTCTTTCCATTTATTAATTGTATTATACCTGTCATCAGCCATAAACCGGCCGAGAAGACCTTTGTCTTCAATTTTTTCATCTGAAAGCACCGAAGCGAGCTTTGTCCAATCCTTATCAGTATATTTTCCCGTTGTATTCATCTTTTTCATTGTTCTGCAAGTACCTTTCTGAATTCCTTAAGAGCTCTTCCCATATTTGCTTCGACTGTTTTGACCGAGACTGAAAGTCTCTCCGCGATCTCTGAGTATTTTAATCCTTCGAACCTGCTCATGCAAAATATCTTACCCGATCTTTCCGGAAGGCGTTCAAGTATCCGTGCTATTTCAGCCTGAAGCTCCTTATAATTAAGAATATCTGTCGGGCTTTCAGGGCTCTCGTTTTGAATGACCGACATCTCATAAGTGTACCTTTCTATAACCTTGTTATGTTCGATAAAATGGAGGCACCTGTTATGAACTGCCCTGTAAAGATATCCGTTCAAAGAACTCTCTATCTGTAATTTTTCCCTATCCTTCCAAAGTCTGAAAAAAAGATCCTGAACAATCTCCTCTGCAGAGTCATGGTCCCTGATAATTGTCTTTGCATATCTCACCAGGGAAACATAGGAGGATCTGAAGAGTGATTCAAACTGTCCAACGTCACCTTTCCTGATCCTCCTGATTATTTCAGAATCCCTGAGCATATCAAAGAATTATCATATAGATTTATTATTCTTTTCTGTCACTGAATTTAAGTCGTCTGCTGAGGCGGCGAATTGCTGCTTCAATACTCTGGTCAGGTTCGATTACATTATAGTCACCCCAGAATTCCTTATCGGTAAATGCTTCGACCTTTTCAGAAAAAACATCAGTTGGTTTAATTTTATCTTTTCCTGCAATTTTTATTACCTCCTGGTTTGTTCTGTCAGTAACTGCTATCTCCGACATGGTTGTGTAGTAAGTATTAAAGAGTCTTTTTTTCCAGTTGACCTTAAATTTAACTTCAGCTCTTGAATAAGCAAAATACCACTTGCCGTCCTGCTGGCGATACTTGGTTCTGTAAGTTGCAATCTCGGGGGTTACTTGCATTCCAAGCGGTTTCTTCCTTATAAAAATTGATGCAGCAGCTTCCTTGTCCTCGAGATTAAATCCGAACTCAGCTTCAGAAAGTGCATAGCTGTCAATTTCTATGTAGAAATTTCCCATAAATAGCGGTATTTCAACGGAAGGCTTTTGCATAAAATGAATTATGTAATGAGGTTTGTTATCGATCTCAACAACACCTGTCAGCGAATAATCATAATTTTTAATTGCATCAAGTGTCAGAACCGATTCAGTATTTTTAACTATGTCGAGTTGAAGAACGCTTACCGGACCTCCCTGTAACTTAAAGAGGATTGTATCCATTTTCTGCACGTCTGCTCCTTTTCTTCCCTTGTAAATCCTGGCTCCGTCAAAGCGGAGGTCATTTACATAAGGAGCTTTGAATATCTCAACAACAGCTTCACCTATTGAAACATAGGTTTTGTTCTTGCGGATAGTCTCCCGGTAGAATGCAGTCATCAGGTTGGCTTCATTCACATAGTTTTTGTTAAACCTGGAAATTGCATTTCTTACAATTTCCTCAGGATCCAGAGGTCTTACGATAATCTCTCTTATCGGGATAGGAGCCGTTGTAAGGGCAATTGTATTTTTAACCCCGTTTTCTTTAAGCTCACTTATCGGGACTACCTTATTCTTATATCCCAGAAATGTAATCTCAAGGTTCTTGGAAGTTTCTGTCTGCCCGATCTTGATGACAAACTCACCATCAATATTAGTAATTGTGGCAACATTGGACTCCTTAACAGCTACAGATGCAAATACCAGAGGAGCGCCGGTTTCGGCATCAATAACCTTACCTCTGAAGGTAAGCATCGACTGCTGATCATTAATGTTCTTTTTGGCTGCAGTTCCTGCATAAACCGTCTGAGCTGTAAAAGCTGACAGAATAAGCACCGCCAAAATCGAGTAGTTTCTGAATGTTTTCATGGCTTAAAATTATTAAGTTAATACTTATTTGAAACTTTTCCAATACTGTATTGTTTTCTTTTCAAACCTATGACCAGATACAAAAGGTTTTACCCTATTTAATCTCCAAAATATTTTTCTTTACCTTCACCTGTAATATTCAACACATGATAAGCAGATTTGTTAAACCGGTAAATGCCCTTATGTCGGGGTATTCATTTCTGCATAGTACTATGTGGGGGAAGGCACTGATATATGGAATGCCTGCTGCAATTTCTGCTGAGCTTACAAACCATTGCAACCTTCAGTGCCCGGAGTGCGCTTCCGGTTCAGGTCTGATGAAGAGGGAACGGGGGTTCATGGATATTAAGCTTTTCAGTAATGTTATAAACGAACTGGGTCCATACCTTTATAATATCAATCTGTATTTTCAGGGTGAGCCCATGTTGCACCCTGAATTCTTCTCATTCCTTGATCATTCAGGAATATCGGGGATAACAGTATCGACCAACGGACATTTCCTGACAGAGGAAAATTCGGAAAAACTTGTTTCATCAGGACTTAAAAAGCTTATTGTATCACTCGACGGTATGGATCAGAAAGCATATTTGCAATACAGGAGAAATGGAGATTTCAATAAGGTTGTCACCGGCATAAATAATGTATTGGCAGCCAGGAGCAAATTCAGTTCATCACTGAAACTTGAGATCCAGTTTCTGGTAAACAGGTTTAATGAACATCAGGTTGGCCGTGTAAGACAATTTGCCAGGGAGAGGGGAGTTTCTCTGAAGCTGAAATCAATGCAGGTAATTAACAGCGATAGTGCGGGTGAATGGATGCCTTCAACCAGGAAGTACAGCCGGTATTTTAAAAAGAATGAGGGGTATGTTATTAAAAGCACTCTTCCGGACAGATGTTCCCGTCTCTGGTTTAATCCGGTAATTACATGGGACGGAAAGGTATTGCCATGTTGCTTTGATAAAGATGCAGACTATATTATGGGTGACCTGAACCTGAATTCATTCAGGGAGATATGGCACGGGTCAGTGTACACGGAATTCAGAAAGAGAGTGCTGGCCGGCAGAAATAAAATAAGTATGTGCAGGAACTGCACTGCAGGATTGAGGGGTGTGAGGGTCTGACCTCATCCCCAAACCCCTTCTCAAAAGGAGAGGTACTTTTTTATGCTGTTCTTTAAGCCCCTTCTCTTTCAGGAGAAGGGGTTTGGGGATGAGGTCAAACAGTCATCACATCCTTTTCCTTGGCAGCCATGACTTTGTCTATTCTGGCGGCGAAGCTGTGTGTCATCTCCTGGACATTTTCAGTGGCTTCTTTTTCAATATCTTCAGGGAGCCCGTCTTTCAGCATTCCTTTAAATTCATCATTCGCCCACTTCCGAGCGTTGCGAAGACTTATTTTAGCAGTTTCCCCCTCATTTCTGACCTGTTTTACAAGCTGATGCCTTCTCTCTTCGGTCAGGGGAGGAATATTTATTCTGATTACTTCACCGTTATTTACCGGAGTCAGGCCAATATTTGCTGCCATGATTGCTTTTTCGATCGTGCCAAGCATAGTTTTCTCCCATGGTTGAATAAGAATTGTTTTAGGGTCGGGAGTATTGATATTTGAAACCTGGGCCAGAGGCGAATTTACGCCGTAATAATCAACGGTTATTCCATCGAGTAAGACCGGAGTGGCCCTCCCGGCGCGGAGTCTGGCCAGTTCATGTTCAAGATGATCCAGGGCTTTCTGCATCCTGTCTTTTGTCTCTTCTATTATCAGTTCTACTTCTTCGTTCATTTGTCAGGGCTTAGGGTTGGTAAACGACTAAAATATCCAGATTTTACTCTTCAGGCATCAATCTGTTTATATCAGGTAGACAAAATTAATAAATTAGCGCGAAAATCAATGCTTTCTTAGTTACAAACCAGCGTGCCGATTTCTTCGCCCTCAACAACTCTCAACAGGTTGCCCGGTTTGTTCATATCAAATACAATAATTGGCATATTATTTTCCCTGCACATGGTGAATGCAGTGGAATCCATCACTCTAAGCCTTCTGTCAATTATTTCATCAAAAGTTATCCTCTCAAATTTAACGGCATTCGGATCCTTTTCCGGATCTGAAGAGTAAACACCGTCGACCCTGGTTCCTTTCAGAAGTACATCTGCGCCAATCTCAACAGCCCGGAGAGCTGAAGCGGTATCTGTTGTAAAAAAAGGATTTCCTGTTCCCCCGGAAAGGATACATACGGTATTCTCTTTTAATCCGGCAACCACTTTATCCCTGCTGTAGAATTCGCCAACCGGCTCCATGCGCACAGATGTGAAAACCATGGCTTTCCCTCCCAATTTGGTAATAGCGCTTTCAAGGGCCAGGCTGTTAATGACAGTTGCAAGCATGCCCATCTGGTCGCCTTTAACCCTGTCGAATCCGGATTTTGTACCGCTCAGACCACGGAAAATATTGCCGCCTCCCACAACTATAGCAATTTCACAACCTTTTCCGGCAACTTCTACCACCTGCTTTGCATACTCTTCCAAAACATTATCACTTATCCCATGATTGTCATCTCCGGATAATGATTCACCGCTTAGTTTAAGTAAGACCCTGGAATACTTCATTTTCAAAATTCCTTTTAAGTATTAATAAAGAGTTAATTCTTCCGTTACAGGTTGTTCAGGTTACGAAAATAGTAAAATGGTTTTATATTCGGTAATTTGTTGAACCATGATCAGGGAAATGGAGGCGATTATAAGGAATTTATATTAATTTAGGGATAATGTTTTGTTGATTAAAAATATTTCGGATTTCGGATTTGTGATTTCGAATTTACAAATCCGAAATTCGCAATCCGCAATAAATATTATTGACTTTATTTATAAAACAATTAAATCTAAATCCAACCTTTCGATTAATATTGAAATATTTAACAAATAAAGAAACTTAAAATGAAAAATATGTACTTGATAATTAGCTGCCTCATACTTTTTTCTTTTTCTGTTTTACCGTCATTCTCTCAGGAGTCAGGAATAAAATCCGGAAATACAAACGGACCAGAGAAGAAGATCTCTGACA